>NZ_JRMS02000034.1:0-802 GCF_000762925.2 Helicobacter sp. MIT 03-1614 | reverse complement strand
AATATTATCCTAGTCTTTGAGCATTGGAATGATGTAGGTAAGAGTTTCTTAAGTAGTGGAAAAAAGGTAAGAGAAAAGATATTGGAGGATTTTATAGAAGATGAAGGGATTTTAGAATCACATTATGAACGTACAAAAGAATATTTAGAAGATAGTGATAACCTTAAAGTTTTTAACATCTATCTCATACCATAATAAAGCCTATTGCAAACTCGGAGGCACAAGAGGTACAGAGAGGATTGTAACAGGACACAATAAAGATGGTAATGTGTTGTATGACTATATCTACTATACACCCAATCATTAATGATTTCATACATTTGATACCAAGATAAAGGAGGAGACAATGTATTTAGATAAAGAATCAAAAAATTTTAATACAATATGCAATACGGAATCTACACCATACAAAATGAAAGTGAGATACCACAGAATCTAAAAGAAGATAAATATACTTTTTATGTCAAAATAAATGGTAAAGATATAAAAGATTATTATATTGATTATATGGATATTATGCAAAATGCTTTTTTATTTCACACAAAAGATTGTGTGGGTAATCCTATGGCTTTTTACGAGTTGAAAATTATGGACTTGATATTTTCAACATCTATTTAATTTTATAAATATTTTTAATTTTAGCGATATTTTTAAAATTATGCTAAAATTTCCTTTAATTTGGAGAATTAAAGAATAAATTATTAAGGAGCATACTATGGCGCAGCCAGCATATATTAAAATTGAAGGTGTTACACAAGGACTTATTTCTAGTGGGGCTTCTACGCAAGAGAGCATAGGTAAT
>NZ_JRMS02000033.1:0-849 GCF_000762925.2 Helicobacter sp. MIT 03-1614 | reverse complement strand
ACTTGGACTTCCTGAATCCTTAAGCCTTGCGGTGTGGGTTGTAGGAGCAGTTTTAATGTTTATCTTTAGTGTGCATATCGTGCAATTTTGGATTTGCAACAAGCTTGAGCTTTCCCATATTACCCCTGCTTGGATTATCCCTGTCGTAGGTTTGCTAGACTTGCCCTTAGCCTTGCCTTTGTTTGTGGATAAAGTATGGGTGCAGGATTTTAGCTTTATTATTGCTGGATTTTGTGTGGGTGTTGGATTCTTTTGGAGTATCGTGCTATGTGTGCTTATTTTTGCACGCATCGTGTTTTTTGAAAAACTCCCTGAAAAGCTAATGCCCACCCTTGTGATACTTCTAGCTCCATTTGGTGCAGGAGTAAGTGCCTATGCAGTATTCATTCGAATTCCTATTCTTAGTAGCATAGATAATTCAAGCTATGTACAAGCTCTTATTAGTCTCCTTAATAGTACAAATAACTTAGACTACGCGCTGTTTTCCATTGGATTATTTTTGCTTTTTGCTCTATTGCCTCAAGTCTTTCAAATCGGCAAATGCTGTCCGTTTAGAATCTCGTGGTGGGCGATTAGTTTCCCTTTGGCTGCAATGTGTATTGCAAGCTTTAATATTGCAGAATCTATCGCTTCAAAATCCTCTGCTCTAAGTGGTGGAGCAATATTCTTTTCTGCACTCTCTAGTATGCTCTTAATTGCTGTAACACTTACTTTTATATGGCTACTTATGCGCACATTGAGAGGAATTATCAAAGGTGAGTTAAAAAATCTTGCCTAAACTTTAAAGCTTAGAATTTATCATTGAAGTTTTCAGAAAATTCTGCTGAGAGTGAGAAATTGTGCTTTGCA
>NZ_JRMS02000032.1:0-872 GCF_000762925.2 Helicobacter sp. MIT 03-1614 | reverse complement strand
ATTTAGCCTTTTTCTTTTTCTCCAAAAGTTCATTGTAGATTCTGTATTGCTCGGATAGTTCCAGGCTTGTATCAATGTTATATTCTTTGACTAATTGCTTCCAAGTCTTCGCACCTGCTTCTTTTAGAAGCTTTTTGTTTTTACTGCCATAGGCTACATCTAATATAGAGCGAATTGCAAACCAAGTGCCATCATCGTTTAAAGAACAATGCACAGCATTTACCTCCGCTCCATATTTAATTAATATTCCTGTGCAAGATGCGACCCTGTTTTCATCATCTGTTACAGCTTCATATAGGGGTGTAGCGTCGATATTAGACCAACCTACTCTAAGTTTATTGTCCGTTTTGATACTTTTCATTTCTATATTAGCCCCGGCTTTAAGAGCAACTTCTAGTTTTTTGGGCTTACCAAACATTGCCCAATTATGTATAGGAGCGCTTCCATATTCAGTATATGTTTCAAATGTAGCTCCTTTACCCAAAAAGTATTCAATGACTTTTGGATTTTTTCCTTCCCAGTCAATATAACCACTTAAGGCATTATACCAATCATACTCATCATCAGCTTTTAATCCTAAGCTTTCAAAATACTCTATCATTGCAAAACTTTTGTCTTTCTCATACGCAAGCCCTGCATGAGCTAGCACAAGGGGAGAAGGGAAAAAGGGTTCAAGTTTGACCTTTCGTGTCCAGCGGTTTTGAAAGCAGTTTTCAAAAAAGATTTCAGGAATTGGATAATCCTTTAAAAACTCTTTCACTGCTTCAAGGTTGTTTGATTTGATAAGCTCCCAAAACTTATCTCTTATGTCGTCCCCACTTTCTCTAAAGATAGCTTTGAGTTCCTCTAGTGTTTTCATTGTGTCTCCTTTT
>NZ_JRMS02000031.1:0-1059 GCF_000762925.2 Helicobacter sp. MIT 03-1614 | reverse complement strand
GCTCAATCAAACAATAAGGATTTATGCTTTTATAGAGAATCCTAATCATAAGGTAGGTAATACATTGTATATCTATGCGCCTATTGAATACAAAGAAGAGGGGCTTATTGATGTAAGTGGATATTTTTTGAGTATTGCTGGAGTTATGGGAAAAAATTTAGTAATTAAAGGTGTAAGATTCGCTTCAGAATTGCAAGGCAATAGGTATTTAAACGCACAAAGTAAGAGGTATAATAATATAGCATCAGAATCTATGAGTAATACAATAACTAGAAAGTGGTATGTCAATGAAGTTGCCAAAATGAAAGAGCTTGGTAGTCGAATCTTAACCCTTGAAGAAAGGGCAAAGTTTCATTTTAATTTTCGCAATCAAGCTAGAAAAGCTGCAAGAGAAAAGATGAAAGATAAGAAAAAAGCAGAAGAACTTGAAAATAACAGAAAAAACAGGACTTGGGAAGAATGGATAGAATATGTAAAAGACAAGGAGGGATTAACAAATATGGAGGATATTTATAATTACACCATTGAGGCTTCACAGCGCACTAATCCTAACATTAATAGAGAATTTGGTATCAAACCATAATAAGAATTTTAATTTAAATGAGGAGAAAGATAATGGGTAAAACTGAAGAAACAAAAAGGATTTCCTATTCAAAGTATCTTTGGAAAAGACATAATCATTTAGACTTTACGATAGAAAACTTCTATTGCAAAGAAGAAGTTTGTCCTTTTTGTATTGAAGCATTGGCACAATACAAACATTATAATGTGGTATTAAATAAAGACTATCTTTTAGGACCTGATGTGAGTATTTGGGATTTTACAATAAATGATAAGTCTTATATATGGATATGGGACGTTGAAACAAAAGAGAATACTATACGAGCTAAATTCGTAGAGACTCCAGATAACACAGAAAATCAAACATTAGAAAAAATTATGCGAGACCTCTGCGATGTTCTCAATATGCTCGTAGAAAAAGGAGAATTAGAATCTACTGATGATACCTCTAATGATTGGCAACCCAAACATTATTAAATAAATCTTTAAGGAGTTGTT
>NZ_JRMS02000030.1:0-1300 GCF_000762925.2 Helicobacter sp. MIT 03-1614 | reverse complement strand
TCCACCTCAAAGCCTACTATAACCAAGATAATATCCCAAACAAAGAAAAACAAAGCAATGAACAAAAACGCATTTATCAAGAGCAAAAGAAAGAGACGAAGTGGGGAATTATCATAGGAAGCCTAGATGAATCTCAACCTGTAAAAGATAGTGCAGCATTTCAAATACTCAAAAATAACGATGATTATGAGCTTAAGGGCGAGGAAATAATATTAAACTTAAAGCAAGAATGGCTCAATCAAACAATAAGGATTTATGCTTTTATAGAGAATCCTAATCATAAGGTAGGTAATACATTGTATATCTATGCGCCTATTGAATACAAAGAAGAAGAGGGGCTTATTGATATAAGTGGATATTTTTTGAGTATTGCTGGAGTTATGGGGAGAAGCATTGTTGTTAGGGTAATAGACGAAACGCAATATATTATCTCTAGCTATAAGGTAGATAAAATATTTGCACCAGAAACAAGAATAGGCAAAGGAATGCAGAGAGAAATATTAGGAAATGAATTAGCAAGAAAGTGGTATGTAAAAATACAGATTGAAAAAATACCAAGATTGATAAGGCAGGTCCAATCTAAAAGAGAGCAAGCTATAATGGCACATAGATTTCGTAATCAAGCCAAAAGGGACACAAGAGATGCTATGAAAGACAAAAAAGAGGCTCAAAGGTTAGATAGAACAGAAAGAGAATATACTTGGGATTTTTTAGTTAAAAAAGCTAAAGATAAAGGTAAAAAAGGAGATGAAATCTACGACTATATTATAGAATCTTCACAACGTACAAGAGTGAGTGTGAATAGGAAAATGGGAATAAAATGAATTGTCTGTATAAAATCATTAACAAATTAAAGGGAGACACAAGAATGAATAGATTTAAAAATGGAATGAAAGTTATTGATTATTATGCACTTTATAGAGATGATATTGAAAGGCTTGAGATATGTTTAAATAACTTCAATTATGAAGATGCTTGCCCTTATTGTCTTAAAGTTTTGGCACAATACAAACATTATAATGTGGTATTAAATAAAGATTATCTTTTAGGACCATCGGAAACTATTTGGGATTTTACAATCAATGATATTCCCTATACTTGGAAATTTGATTTGGATTTTGGAGAGAATCAAATTCGCCCAAATCATCAAAATCCACAAGATGAAACATTGGAAAAAATAATGAAAGACCTTTGCGATGTACTCAATATGCTCGTAGAAAAAGGAGAATTAGAATCTACTGATGATACCTCTAATGATTGGCAACCCAAACATTATTAAATAAATCTTTAAGGAGTTGTT
>NZ_JRMS02000002.1:0-221997 GCF_000762925.2 Helicobacter sp. MIT 03-1614 | reverse complement strand
TATGCTCTCTCTCAAGCAAATGCAATTCAGCAAAATATTCTTAGGTTACTTAACTAATTGAAGTAACACTTCTTTAAGTCTCCTCTTTTTTTTGGGGGGACTTTTTCTTCCTAGTAATATCCTTTGTTTTATAAAATTCAATAAATTCATAAGATAGAATATTTAGATTATTAGAGTAAATTCAGAAACAACAACTGGCTTTGGGGTAAAAGTGATGGAACTTGATATAAATGTAGGTATGATTATCTTTTTGATGTTTGCAGCATTTGTGGCAGGATTTATTGATGCCATAGCTGGAGGTGGGGGTATGATAACAATCCCTGCCTTACTTTTTGTGGGTATTCCTCCTCTTCAAGCACTTGGCACGAATAAATTTCAAAGTTGTTTTGGGAGTTTTGGAGCAAGTTTTCATTTTTATATGAAAGGCTATATTCGTTTAAGAGAGCATTTACCTTTTGTGATTGTAGTATTTATATCTTCTTTGTTGGGAACATTGTGTGTGCAGGTATTTGAAGCAGATTTTTTGCGCAAATGTATTCCTTTTTTGCTCATTATTTTTGCTTTTTATTTTCTTTTTTCGCCAAAAATCACAGAAGCATCTTCTCACGCACTTCTTGGCTTTGTGCCTTTGGGTTTTGTGCTTGGAGGCATTGGATTTTATGATGGATTTTTTGGTCCGGGCACAGGTTCATTTTTAATGTTAGCACTGATTTCTTTAGGCGGTTTTGGTTTGCTTGATGCACTTGCTCATACCAAACTTTTTAACTTTGCTACAAATATTGCCTCAATGCTTGTTTTTGCACTAAGTGGAAAGATTCTATGGATTGTGGGATTATGTATGGCTTTAGGGCAGTTTATAGGTGCGAGTTTAGGTTCGCGTATAGCTATTGGCTATGGCATAAAAATCATTAAGCCTCTCGTTGTATGTGTATCTTTGATAGCTTGTATTTATTTGCTTTATAAAGAATATATTTGATTTTACTTTGGTTTCACCTTATTTTTATAAAATTCTTAAGTCTATACAGACAAAACATAATAAGGAGTTTTTATGAAAAATGTAAAAGTATATGTATTGGGCAGCGTTTTGAGCGCACTGCTTTGTAGTAATCTTAATGCAGCAGATTTTAGCTCAAGAAGTGATGCGGAACTTGTTAAGCTTTCTGGCATTGTAAAAGTAGAAGAGTTTGTAGATTATGAACTTGAAGTAGCAAAACGGCTTAAGTCAAAGACAGAAAAAGAGGCAAAAGAGTTTAAAAGCAAACTCAAGGAGCAATATGAAAAAGCGACCGAAAAATTGAGTGTTAAGCAATACAGAGAATATAAAAAAGCTACACGTGAGGCGATGAAAAAGCATCTTGAAAAAATGAGTAGTAAAGAGCGCAAAGAAAGTGGTTTAATGGCGTGTGGAGATTTTAAAGATTCTAAGGGCAAAAAAGCTTTGTGTCATTGCAAAGATAAAAAATAGGTAAATGCTCCCTTTAAATGGGGGCAAAATGAAGATTAAGAGAGAAATAAAATGTCGGCAAAAATTTTGTTACTTGAAGATGATTTTGTTCTTTCAGAGATTCTATTGGAGTTTTTGCAAGAACAAGGCTATAATGTGCGATTGTGTGATAATGCTAAAGATGCTCTAGATTGCGCTTATGAACAATATTTTGATTTGTGGATTTTAGATGTGAAAGTGCCTCAAGGTAATGGATTTGATGTGCTCAAAGAATTACGGGAGTGCGGGAAAGATACTCCTGCTATTTTTATTACTTCACTTGATAGAATTGATGATTTGCACAACGGATATAAAGTAGGTTGTGATGATTATATTAAAAAGCCCTTTGAACTCTTAGAA
The DNA here is from genome assembly GCF_000762925.2 of Helicobacter sp. MIT 03-1614. NCBI lineage: Bacteria > Pseudomonadati > Campylobacterota > Epsilonproteobacteria > Campylobacterales > Helicobacteraceae > Helicobacter > Helicobacter sp. MIT 03-1614. Next base: position 220,154 of record NZ_JRMS02000002.1, on the reverse strand, counting down.
CTTCAATGTCGTATCAATACATTACTCAAGCGTCCGTTTTTGCACACTCATAAGGATTTTATTATTTTGCCTAATGGCTTTAAATTTGGAATTCTTACGCAATTACTTTATGATGAAAGTGGCATAGTCATTCCTCTTACACAAAAAGAAAGCTTGCTTTTATCACTTTTGCTCCAACATAAAGGAAGTTATGTCTCTCAAGAGATAATTTTTGATACACTTTGGGAATATGAACAAGAGCCAAGCGAAATGAGTTTGCGTGTATATGTGAAGAATCTACGTAAAATTTTGGGTAAAGATAGTATTCTTAACCAGCGTGGGCGAGGGTATTGTTATAATGCGTGATTGGGAGGAGTGATGTCTGATAATTCAAAACGTGCAATTATTAAAGTGTTGTGTTTATATCTTGGCACAACAGGAGTTTTTTTATGTGTATTTTTTTGGTTTTTTTATGCAAAAGAAAAACGTCATCTTATTGCTCAACAGGTAAGTGAATTACGCGAGATTAGTCTTGAAGTATATGAAATTTTACATACAAATAAAGATGATATACCTTCTGCCTTAAAACAAATTAGCGCAGATATTAACTATCCCTTGCGCATTTATAATCATAAAAATGAAATAATTTATGATACGCTTTATGTTGCGTTGAGTGAGAATGAAATTAAGCAAGGCGTTGCAATTCGTGAGGGTAAAGTGATTATGGAACCCTCAATGCACGAGCGATTGCCAAAGTCTCCGCTTTTGACTTCGCATCTTAATAAAACATCTCAATCCCACAAGCAAAACACGCAAAAAAGCAAAAGCCCACTTTCTAAATTCCGTGAGAATCCTAGGTATAAAATTTTTATCCAAGATAATGCGTTAGATTCTCAAATATTGCTTTTACAAATAAAGCTTATTTTTTATTTTGTTCTTTCACTTTTTATCGTGGGTATTGTAGCATATTTTTTAGTGCGACTTTTTTTAAAGCCCATACAGGAGAAGATTAACTTTCTTAATAATTTTATTAAAGACACCACTCACGAAATTAATACGCCTTTGAGTATTATTTTAATGAGTATTGAGACGCTTCAAACACAAAATCTTACATCAGCACAGATGCAAAAAATTGAGCGTATTAAGCTTGCTTCAAAGAGTTTAAGTCATTTGTATAAGGATTTGGTGGCGTATAATTTTCCACATAGTATTAATAATAAGTGTGAGAATCTTGCTTTAGAGGTTCTCCTCAAAGAGAGATTGGAATATTTTTCACCATTTTTTGAGCAAAAATCCATTCAAGTTCAAATCCATATAGAGCCAAGTATGATTGTTGCGAGTGCAGAAAAAATGAGTTGTGTGATTGATAATTTATTGAACAATGCAATTAAATATAATAAAAAAGGCGGACATATTAATATAGTGTTACAAAAAGGACTTTTGTCTATTGCTGATAGTGGCTGTGGTATGCCCCAAATGCAAATGGACAGAATCTTTGAGCGGTATGTGCGATGCAATGATTTTCAAGGCGGCTTTGGTATAGGTTTAACACTTATTAAACGTATTTGTGCCGAGTATAATATAAAAATAGAGGTGCAAAGTGTGCTAGGAGAGGGCAGTAAATTTACGCTTTTATGGAGGCATACGAATAAGCACATTTAACTCAATACAAATTACTCTTTAAATAAAAACAAGGTAAGATTATGGAATCTAAAATCATTTGAACAATAGGGATATAAAAGATGCAGCAACAAGAGCATATTATTAGTATTGAAAAAATTGTCCTTTCATCAATTTTTTTCTCTCCTGAAAAATTTGAGGAAATCTCTGCTGAACTTCAAGCTGATGATTTTCTATATCCAGCACATCGTGATATTTTTGATATGTGTGTATATTTAAATAAATGTAATCTTCCAATTGATACAGAGCTTATTCTTACTAGAAAACCATCACATAAAAAAATTTCACAAGAAGAACTACTTGAGATTATAGCCCTTAATCCTATTGCCAATATTGAAGCGTATGTGAACGAGATTAAAGAGGCGAGTATCAAGCGCGAGCTTCATTCTTTGGCAAATTTTTTGCGTGAAAAATCACTTGATATGCAAGAGAGTGTAGAAGATATTATAGATGAAGTGGAGCGTAAGCTCAATGATGTAGCACTTGGTAAACCTCAAGATAATGTTATGAACGCACACGAAATGGCAATAGGAGTTCTAGAACATCTCAAGGAGCTTAAAAATCGTGGTAATCAAGTTGTAGTAGGGCTTGACACGGGATTTAAAAGGCTTAATCTGCTGACAACAGGCTTTAATAAGGGAGATTTTATTATCATTGGCGCACGTCCTTCTATGGGAAAGACATCATTTGTGCTTAATCTTGCTCAACATATTTTAGATTCTCCAAAAGGCGTAGCTTTTTTTAGCCTTGAAATGCCTTTTCTCCAGCTTGTTATGCGTATGATAAGTGCAAAGGCTTCTATTCATTTACAAAATCTACGAATAGGCAATCTTACTAATAATGAGTGGTCAAACCTGAGTGAAACTATTGATGCATTTGCAAAGCAGCCTATATGGGTTGATGATAATTCAAATTTAAGTATTGCACAATTAAAAGGGCGTTTGCGCCGATTAAAAAAACAGCACCCAGAAATTAGTATAGCAATCATTGATTATTTGCAGCTTATGAATGGCGGTAAAAATGAGGGTAGCAAACAAGCAGAAGTTTCTGAAATCTCGCGTGGGCTTAAAATGTTAGCTCGTGAGCTTGATATGCCAATCATTGCACTTTCACAGCTTAATCGCTTTGTGGAATCTCGTGATGATAAAAGACCTATTTTATCAGATTTGCGAGATTCTGGTGCGATAGAGCAAGATGCAGATATTATTTTATTTTTATATCGTGAAGATGTGTATAAAAAACGTGCAGATAATGACAGATATGCGCGATTAAAAAAAGAAGGTAAGGAAAAAGATTTTAAACCAGAATATCAAAAACGCGAAATTGAGAAAGCTGAAATTATTATTGCTAAGAATCGTAATGGCGAAACAGGAAGCGTGGAGATTCAATTTGATACGCGCTTTACACGTTTTGAAGATGTGCCCGAAAAGTATGAGCACGAGATGACACAAACTCGCATTGATGGAGAAGAGTTTATGACACAAATAGAGAATTTGCCTCCACAAGTCCAAATGCCAAATATTTGATGAACTTAAGTGAAAGATTCTCATAAAAATACACATTCACTTTTTGAAGTTGAACTTTTTAGCACAAGAAGACAATGGGCAGTATTTATATGTGTTTGCGCGTTGGTTTTTGCTTTGCATTTATATCAAGAATATGTTCAGTATAGAATCTATACTACACCCACACATACGCAAGAGCTATATGCACAAGTCATTGCTCAATATACAAAGAGCAAACAAAATAATGGCAAAAATAGCGTCTATGAGGTCTTAAAGCTCAAAACAAGCGATGGTGAAGTATTTTATACTACAAGCAAAGAAGATATTAAGGATATTTCACATCGTTTTGTGAGAATCTATGGCAAAAGGCTTGAATGTTCTTTTGCACAATATTTAAAAAGTTGTTTTTTTATTTCTTATCGTATTTCACTTTTGTCTGAATATGATTATCGTCAAGGTGTGAGAAAATGGATAGATTCACAGCATCAAGAATCTTTAGTAGCTGATTTATATAAAACGCTTTTTATGGCAGATTTTTTACCACATATTTGGCGTGATATAAGCAATAAGCTTGGTATTGCCCATTTAATTGCTATTAGTGGATTTCATTTGGGGATTTTAAGTTTTGTTATAGGAGGGCTTTTAAGTCTTGTGTATAATAGTTTTCATAGATTTGTGAGCTATCGGAATAAATATTTTGATATTGGATTGCTGGTGCTTGTGTGTCTTTTTGGCTATCTTATTGTGCTTGATTTTTCACCTTCATTTTTACGCTCTTTTATAATGGCAATGTGCGGATTCTTTGTCGTATATAGCGGCATTAGATTAATCAGTTTTAAATTGCTATTTGTCGTTGTATGCGTGTGTTTAGCACTTTTTCCACGTTTAATTTTTAGTATAGGTTTTGCACTTTCTGTAAGCGGCGTATTTTTTATTTATCTTTTTGTGCGCCATATTCATTGGGTAGGTGGATTATGGCATAAAATAGTATCTGTACCCATAAGTTTTAATACACTTATTTTTTTAGATATGTTGCCGTTTGTGCATTGGTTTTTTCCTTATTTTACACCTTTAAATGTGCTTTCAATCCCTCTTAGTCTCATTTTTGTAGTATTTTTTCCTTTAATGCTTGTAGCTCATATATTTGGTTTTGGGTGGGTGTGTGATGAATTTTTTTTGTGGATAAAAGATAAACAGATTAATGCTATTACATTTTATACGCCATTGTGGTTTATATGTGGGTATGGTATTTTATGTATATGGGCGATATATTCTAAGAGAGCATATTATGCGCTTCATTGTATGAGTGTTGCATTTTTTGTTTATCTTATCGTGCAATTTTATAAATCTGGACTCAGTTTATGGTGAGTAAGTGTGTAATAAATGTGCTCTTTTTTGCCCAGATCTTGATGAGAGAGAGATAAGAATTTATCGTGTGCCACTGCTAGAAAAATTGCATCAAAATATTTAGTAGGAAGTGAGGGTAAGAGGGTAATACCATATTGTTTTTGAACTTCTTTGACATTAGCAAGAGGGTCATAGATACTCACTTGTGCGCCAAAGTCTTCAAGCTCTTTTTTGACAAGTGGCACTTTAGAGTTGCGTATATCAGGACAATTTTGCTTAAATGTTATGCCAAGAATAAGAATTTTGCTTGAGAGCACTTCTATATGTTGGGCAATCATTAATTTGATCATTTTTTGTGCGACAAAATGTGGCATCATATCATTAATAAGTCGCCCTGAACTAATCACTTGTGGAATATAACCAATAGCATTCATTTTGTGTGTGAGATAATATGGGTCAATGCTAATGCAATGTCCGCCGACTAATCCGGGGCTAAAGGGAAGAAAATTCCATTTTGTTTTTGCTGCTTCAAGCACTTCAAGTGCATCTATATCTAAATAATCACAAATAATGCACATTTCATTTACAAAGGCAATATTAAGGTCGCGCTGGGCATTTTCAATAATTTTTACCATTTCGGCAGTTTTGATTGAAGAAACACAATGCGTTCCTGCAGTAATAATTGAAGCATACAGAGAATCCACAAACTTTGCTACTTCTAATGTGCTACCCGAAGTGATTTTGCGAATCTGTGTGAGCGTATGTGAGCTATCACTAGGATTTATGCGCTCTGGCGAATATCCGAGATAAAAGTCTTTATTAAGAGATAAGTGAGAAGTGGATTCAAGCATATTTTTGCATTCGGTTTCTGTGCAAGTGGGATAAGTCGTAGATTCATAAATGACAAGATTCCCCTTTTGGAGCACTTTGCCTACGAGTTTGCTTGCATTAAGGAGTGGAGAAAGGTCTGGGACTTTATTTTTGTCAATAGGAGTTGGCACGCATATAATATAAATATTTGCTGATGCAATATGTGTGAGTTGGTCGCAAAAATATAATTGTGAAGCCTGAAGAATATCCTCTTTGTTTACTTCTTGAGTGTTGTCAATGCCAGTTTGTAGTTCCTCTATACGTTTAGAATCAATATCGAAACCTATTGTAGGATAAACTTTGCCAAAAGCCACAGCAAGAGGCAGCCCGACATAGCCTAAGCCAATGACTGCAATGTGTGCAGATTCTAAACTTGGCAGGGTGCAAGTGTGAGGGAGTGAATCATTTATCATTACAGATTCTCATTTATTATTTCAATGTGATTATTGCATAGATGATACATTGTGCCATCATAACTATCATAAGCCATCATTTTTGCATCAAATACAAGTTTTTTTCCTGCTTTATCTACCCAAGCAAGGTGTCGTGCGGGATTTCCCACATAAAGAGCAAAATTAGGAATGTTTTTTGTAACTACGCTTCCAGCGCCAACAAAGGCGTATTCCCCAATTTCTACACCACATATAATAGTAGTATTTGCGCCAATAGAAGCACCGCGTTTAATAAGAGTAGGGCGAAATTCACTCTTGCGTGAAATAAATGCACGAGGATTAATGACGTTGGTAAAAACAACACTTGGTCCCAAAAACACATCATCGCAGATTCTCACACCCTCATAAATACTGATATTATTTTGAGCCTTAAGATTGTTACCAATTATCACATTTGGACCTATCATACAATTCTGCCCAAAAGAGCAGTTTGTGCCTATCGAACTGCCACTAAGAATATGGCAAAAGTGCCATATTTTACTCCCTTCTCCTATGCTGACATTTTCATCAATGATACTTGTAGGGTGGATAAAGCATTTCATACTACTTGCACCTTTGCATTCAGAGGGTGATATTCGCCCTTAATGCCAATGGGTGTGCTATGGCGGATATGGTGGATAAGTTCAATAGCCTCTCGTGATTGAGTGCATTCAAACCCATTGCCACAGAGAATCTCTGCATAACTTCTTGTATGTAAATCATCAAACCCTTCGCTGAAGATAAACTCTTCATTTTCGAATATAAGGCGACGATAAACTCTTTTTCCTTGTATTTTGCATTCATCAGGTAAAAGTGTTTCATCAATAGATAAAAACCAACGCACTTGTGCGTGTTCTAATATAAGGTAACCACTCACGCTTTTTTCATTACGAATATGCACAATACTTTCTTTGAATGAGCCAAAAATCCACAGCAGCATATCAAAAAAATGTACCCCGATATTAGTTGCTACACCTCCACTTTTGCTTTCATCACCTTTCCAAGAGCGAAAATACCATTTGCCTCTTGCAGTAATATAACTTAAATCAATATTAAAGATTTTGCGAGGATTTTGTGTTAATAGGGTTTGAATGCGATTTTTAAGGGCGATAATGCTTGGGTGAAGACGAAGCTGCAAAATTGTGTAGATTTTTTGTTTATTTTCTTGTTGGGCTTGTATGAGGGCGTCAAGATTCCAAGGATTAAGCACAATGGGTTTTTCGCAAATTGCTGATGCACCATTGCGTAAGGCAAGGCGTATGTGTGTATCGTGAAGATAATTAGGTGAGCAGATACTGATGTAATCAAGAGGTGTGCCATTGCGGCAAAGTTTATCAAGGTGGCGCTCAAAACGTTCAGCTTCAGTAAAAAAATCAGCATTTGGAAAATAACTATCTAAAATACCAACCGAATCATGTTTATCAATTGCACAGAGTAACTCACCATTATTATGTTTAATGGCTTGAAGGTGTCTAGGAGCGACAAAGCCACCTACACCAATCAATCCAAAAGTTTTTTTCATTATAAGATTATTTTACCTCAAAATGCACTGGGTCAGAGACAAGGGTTGTAAATTTAGGCAAATCGCGTCCAGCATCAGTGCGTGAATGATAAGGTCCGATGAGATATTTTGTTGTCGGCTGCCCATTTGAAGTGCCTGCATAAACACGATAGCTATAGTTACTAATTTTTTTAAGAAAATCTGCACTTGGCTTATTGGCAAATGAGCCTACCTGCACATAGAATCCCTTTTCTGCAACTTGCCCATTTTTAGAAGTATCCATACGAGTTACAGAGACATCTTCAAAAACATTTGCCACATTTTTTTGAGCTTGTGGTTGATTTTGAGTTGGAGCAGGTTTAGCAGGAGCTGCATTTTGTGCAGGTTTTGTTGGCTCCGGTTTGTTTGTTTGAGTAGGCTGAACTAACACAGGTTGTGCAGGTTTCGCTGGTTCTCTTGTGGCAGCAGTGGTTGCAGGTTTTTTTGGAGAATCTGATACTTTTTGAGTAGGTTGGGTAGTATTTTTAGGTGGAAGTACAGGTTGTGCAGGTTTTGTTGGCTCTATTGGAGTGGCAGGAGCTTGTGGTTGATTTTGTGCAACCTGTGTTTGTGTATTTGTATTTTTTGGATCACGGCTGCGAATGTCATTAAGAATTTGCTGAAATGGATCATCATTTGATTCACTATTAGCAAGTGGAATATCAACAAAACCATCTTGAGGATTTGAATGTGATGTATCGTTTTGAGAATCTATGGGAGTTAAACCACTGTTGGTTGCAGTATGTCTCTCATCAAGCTCTTCATCATCACGTGTAAGGATAAAAACTACTGCAATTAAAATACTTAAAAAAACTAATGCTGTGGCAATCATCATCATAAGTTTTTTTGTGCGGTTTTGTTTTTGCAATTCATCATCATTGATTAAGATATCATTGAGTTCTCGTTTTGTTTCCATTAGTTACTCCTTAAATAATTTAAACTTCTCATATTATGTTTTGGCTACATATGTCTTGCCCAAGATGCTCCACGCTCTTTAGCATAAACATCATAGGGCAAGGCTAAAATGTTAAAATTTGAAGGCATTTCATCACTAGGAAACACTCTCCATTCTTTAGGACAGCGTTGAGCTAACTTGATAGAAAGCGTTTTAGCCAAACGTTTTCCCTCATTAATCTCTGTATGTCCTTTATGTATATAGAGGTGTAAATGTCCTGGTGTTTTAGAACAAAATGCTGTAAAATTTAAGAAACCTTCTTCACGTAAAAGTAGTTGAGCGCGATGATAGAATTTTTCAGGATTACGCCCATTGTAATCAAAAACAATATTTTCCACTTTTGCTCCTTTAGCAAGCAAAAGTGAATGTGCAATTACAATTTCCTTACGAAAATGTTTGTTAATAAGCATAGAAGTGAGCATTGCATCTACTCTCTCGTATTTATCATAGAGAATTCGCCCCATATGACTAACTTTTGTTCCTAATCCACTGACACGTTTATAATAATGCGATGTATCCATTTTAATTAACTTTAAATCCATTTCTGTCACGACTCACCCCCCTAAAAAATTGGTCGGTCATAGATTCTAAAATCTCGACTAAAGTTTTTGACTTGTGCCTTAATATGTTCTTGTAAATTGGTATTGTTAATATCATCAAGAATATCAGCAATTTTTTCTCCAATCCATTCAAACTCCTTTTCTTTCATACCTCGTGCAGTTAGAGCAGGAGAGCCAATCCTAATACCACTTGTAATAAAAGGAGAACGGATTTCTCCCGGAATGGTATTTTTATTCACCGTTATTCCCGCATTACCAAGTGCTAAATCTGCATCTTTGCCACTAAAATCTTTGTTAAGAAAACTCATTAAAATTAGATGATTATCACTTCCACCGCTTACAAGTTCATAGTTGCGCTTGATGAGCACTTCTGCAAGAGCTTGAATATTTGACTTTACTTGTTTTGCATAAATTTTCCATTCAGGTTTGAGATTTTCTTTAAAGCCTACTGCCTTTCCTGCGATAATATGCATAAGAGGTCCACCTTGGATACCTGGAAATACAGCCTTATTGATTTTAGCATAGAGTTCTTCATCATTTGTAAGAATCGCTCCACCTCTAGGTCCGCGCAATGTTTTATGTGTCGTGGTGGTAACAATATGGCAATGTGGAAAAGGATTTGGATATTCTCCTGCAACCACAAGCCCAGCTACGTGAGCAATATCACCCATAAGGTAAGCCCCTACAGAATCTGCAATCTCACGCAATCTTTTAAAATCAAGCTCACGAGTATAAGCAGAGAATCCACATACAAGAACATTTGGTTTAACCACTTGAGCTTGAAGTGCGAGCTTATCATAATCAATACGCCCATTAAGTTCTACACCATAAAAGAAGCTTTGATAAAGTTGCCCTGAAGTGCTGACTTTAGCCCCGTGTGTGAGATGTCCTCCGTGGCTTAAATCCATACCTAAAATTTTATCATAAGGTTTTAAAATCGCTGCATATACCGCTGCATTAGCCTGTGAGCCTGAATGTGGTTGCACATTAACAAAATTTGCACCAAAGAGTTTTTTTGCGCGTTCAATCGCAATTTCTTCAATTTTATCAACAAACTCACAGCCCCCGTAATAGCGTTTAAATGGGTAGCCTTCAGCATATTTATTTGTTAAAATACTTCCCATAGCCTCCATAACACTTGGAAAAGTAAAATTTTCACTCGCAATCATTTCTAAATGCTCATTTTGTCGTTCAAGCTCTTTTTCTATGAGCTCAAAGACTTCAAAGTCCTGCTCTTTGATTGAGTAATCCATTAGTTCTCCTTGCTTATTTGAGCATTAGATAATGCGTCTTGAGAAAGTATTATATCAAAATTTGATTTAGTTGGCTTTAATGCAGGAAATAAAATTACATCTTTAATTGTTTTTGCATTGCTTAAAAGCATTACTAATCTATCAATACCTATGCCTTCTCCAGCAGTAGGTGGCATACCGTGCGCAAGTGCCCATACATAATCTTCATCCATATACTGCGCTTCTTCATCTCCCGCATCTTTTGCCTTGACTTGCTCTTTGAATCTCTCAAATTGGTCGAGCGGGTCATTAAGCTCACTAAAACCATTGGCAATTTCCTTACCACCGATGAATAACTCAAATCTATCAGCAACATTTGGATTCCCATCATTACGCCGAGCTAAAGGGCTAATTTCAATGGGATATTGCGTGATAAAAGTCGGATTGATGAGTTTATGTTCAACAAATTCATCAAAAGCTTCGCCTAAAAGTTTGCCATAAGACATACTCTTATCTACCTTAAGATGTTTGCCCATAAGGAAGCTAAGGAGTGCGTCTTGATTATCAATGATATTTTTATCTAAACCACCAATTTTAATTAATGCTTCTTTGTAGCCTATAATGTGCCATTGTGAGAAATCAATTTCTAACTCATCGTGTATCAAACTATGTGGTAAGTTGAGTTTTTTGAATAAGAAAGCAAAAAGTTCTTGCGTAAGTGTAATGAGGTCCTCATAAGTCTTATATGCCCAATAAAATTCAATCATACTAAATTCTGGATTATGTGAATGATCCATACCTTCATTGCGAAAATTACGATTAAGTTCAAAAATAGCTTCAAATCCCCCTACAATAAGACGTTTGAGATAAAGTTCGGGCGCAATTCGTAGATATCTATCTACATCAAGTGCATTATGATGAGTGATGAAAGGGCGCGCATTTGCTCCGCCAGGAATAGAATGGAGCATAGGTGTTTCCACTTCTAAGAATCCTTTTTGTTCAAAAAATTGTCGTATGCACGAGACAATTTGGCTACGCAGTTTAAAAGTTTCTTTAACTTTGTTATTAACGATTAAATCTACATAACGTTGGCGATAACGTAGCTCAATATCGTTTAGTCCGTGAAATTTTTCTGGGAGTGGGACGATACTTTTGGTAAGTATTTGCAATGTAAGTGTGTGGATACTTAATTCGCCGGTTTTGGTTACAAAAGCATAACCACTTACATTAATAATATCCCCAACTTCCAGCACTTTTTTAATCAATAAAAAGTCTTCTCCAATATCATTTTTTGATACATAAGCTTGAAGGATACCACTTTCATCTTGAATCTTAATAAAGCACGCTTTTCCCATTAGACGGATAAAACGCACACGTCCTACAATGCTTTCAATCTCTTTATTTTGCGCACAATCTTGCGTATCATGTGAAGATTGCGTTTTGAGATGATTATATTTATTTAAAAAATTGTAATTACTGATAGTGCGTGTAGTTTTATTAGCGTAAGGATTAAAGCCTTCTTGTCGCATAAGCTCCATTTTTTTTATACGTTGTTGAACATAAAAATTTGAAAACATATTTTACCTTATTTACCTTTGTCGCCAATTATGAGAATCTTGTTTAGGCGATGCTGGTAGCTTATTTTGAAGCTGTTTTGTCGTATTGTCAAGTTTTTCTTCAAGTTGTTGTGTATTAAAATTATTTAAATTTTCTTTAACTTCTTGTATTTGCTCAAGATTCATAATATGCACAGCAAGATTTTTCATCATCGGAAATAGAGAACTGCTTTGTTCAATATTTTGTGAAAAATTCTTAAGCCACCCAATTTGTGAAATACCAAAGACAATTATAGAAATAAGCAAAAATGCCTTACAGAATCCAAACATTAAACCAAAAGCACCATCAAGCACCGCAAGAGGCGTGAATTTTATCGCCCGATAGAGAATCTCACCAAGAAGCAGAAAACTTGCCCAAATGAATGTAATAATGATAAGAAAACCTACAAGCGCATTAAGGTCAGGGGAATTAAAATCATAAATGTTGCTTGCAAACCATTCGCCCGCATCATTATAGAATCTTGAGGCAAAGAATATCCCAAGTAATATACCCAAAAAGCTTGCTAAACCTCGGATAATACCTTGCCAAATGCCCTTAAGGGAAAGTAAAATAAGCAATACTAAAATCCCTATGTCAATGTAATTCAAGTTGTCCATACACCCTGTCCTTTAAAATTTTTAATATTAGAGAAATAACCCCACCTTTTAGAATGCGATATATTAAACGATTTTGCCTTATTTTGCAAGAGTTTTAGCTTATTTTTTGGTAAGGTATTTTAAAATCTTACATTATTTTACCTTAAGCAAGATAAAGAATAATCAAATCAAGGACTGGATTTAAAATGAACTTATTTCAAGCGTTGGGTAGGCGAATAAAAAATTTTAGCGACCTTGTTGCTTTTGAGCATACAATTTTTTCAAGCAGTTTTATTCTTATTGCAATAGTTGTAGCAAGTATGCAAGTGTATGGGATTCCGTGGTGTGGGTGGGAAACTTTTATTCTTTGTATATTGGCTCTTGTGAGTGCAAGAAATTTTGCTATGGGCTTTAATCGTCTTAAAGACAGGGATATTGATATACGCAATTTACGTACAAATAAGCGTCCGAGTGTTGATGGGCGTATTAGTCTTAGCGGTCTTGTAGCCTTTAATGTTATCAATGCTTTAATTTTTATATTTGTTTCTTATTTTATCAATACCCTTGCGTTTTATCTTTGTGTGCCATTTTTAGTTATTTTGGCTTTTTATTCTTATACCAAACGTTTTAGTGCCATAGCACATTGGGTGCTTGGTGTATGCTTGGGTTTAGCACCCATAGCTGGAGTTATTGCAGTTATGGGTGAGATTCCTTTGTGGAGTATATTTTTATCTGTGGGGGTGCTATTTTGGGTAGCGGGATTTGATTTGCTTTATTCTATTCAAGATATAGAGTTTGATAAGGATAACCATCTACACTCTATTCCTGCGTATTTTGGAGTAAAAGCTACATTGTGGATTTCGCGTTTATGTCATCTTATAGCAGTAGGATTTTGGGTAAGTTTTGTATATGAAGCACAGCTTGGCAAAATTGCAGAAATAGGCGTAGTTTTATCTGCTCTTATGCTTTGTTATGAACAATATTTAGTCAGTGTGCATTTAAAAAATATTCCCAAAGCTTTCTTTGTTACTAATGGTTATTTAGGTATGATATTTTTTATTTGTATTTTAATAGATTCTATAAGGGTTGTATATGGATATTAAAGGCATACTTGAGCAATGCGGTATTTACACACGTATCGTGCCGTGTGAACTTGAAGTAGCTTTTTCAAAGCTAGATGAAGCTAATCAGGCAACTTTTAATAAGGAGTTTGTTACTCTTGCGCAACATCGTTATGGTTCTATTGCACAATGGCTTAATAAACTTAAATCTAAAAAAGCCACAGAGGATACCGATGAGGTTTTGCTTGAGCTGCTTGTAGAGCTTTATCAAAAGGTGGAGAATATTGAGCAAATACTTTTAAATAAAACGACACAATATATTCCTTTGGCATTTGAAGGAATTGCTCATTTTGTTGGGCATAATGTGTTATGTATGCCTTCAAATGTGTTTGAAGAGGGAGAAGAGTATTATTTGCGTATATTTTTACCTATCTTTCCACAAAGATATATTGGTATTTTTGCATCTGCAATCCATAAACAGATTGTAAAATTTGAGCGTATTCATCATAAAGACACAGGAGATTTTGATAGCTTTGTGGTTCAAATGGAACGTTTAGCAATTTTAGATTCTAAAAGATTACAAAAAATGGAGGAATAGTTTATGTTTGGTGTTTCAATGAGTAGTATCAGTATGATTTTTGGGCTTGTCTCAATAGGTATTGTATGTTTAGTTGCATTTTTTAATTATACCCGTAATTTTGATTTAAACAAGCGATTAAGACGTTTTGAAAAAGGTATGGAAGATCTTAATAATGAAATTTTTAAAATTCATAAATGGATTAAAGATAATGAACTTGAGAATCAATTAAGCTCTACTGCATTAAATACCAAAATTAAAACAGAGAGCATTGATGCAGTCAATAATGCTTTGGTAAATGTATATCGCCAAATAGAGATTCTTGAAGCACAAGTCAATAAAGAAGGCGATTATATTGAAGAGAAAATTGTTGGTATTGAGGAGAAAATCCGCGAGTTTGGTTATTTTCCTACTTCTAGCACAAATATTGATGAAAAACGCATTATTGGTATGTTTCGTGATGGTTGGAGCATTGATGCGATTGCAAAAGAAATGCGTTTAAGCAAGGGTGAGATTGAATTTACACTCAAACTTGCGGATATTAAAGAGTAATCTTAAGCACAAGGAGAAAAGATGAAAAAGACAACTTATGCAAAACGTGTAGAGCTTTTAGGAGAATCTACCACAATTGCCATTAGCACACTTGCACGAGAATTAAAAGCTGCGGGGCAAGATATATTAAGTTTTTCGGCTGGAGAACCTGATTTTGATACGCCAGAAATTATAAAAGATGAGGCTATTAGAGCGTTAAAAAGTGGTTTTACTAAATATACTGCGGTGGCAGGGATTCCAGAATTACTTGAGGCGATTAAAGATAAACTTTTGCGTGAAAATACTCTTGCTTATGAGCGTAATGAAATACTTGTAAGCAATGGAGCAAAACACTCACTTTTTAATGTTTTTCAAGCTCTTGTTGATAAAGATGATGAGGTGATTATCCCCTCTCCTTATTGGGTTACCTATCCTGAACTTGTAACCTTTAGCGGCGGTAAATCTGTCATTGTGCAAACAACGCAAGCAAATAATTTTAAAATTACACCAAAACAGCTCCGTGAAGCCATCACACCCAAGACAAAAGTATTTGTGCTTAATACCCCATCTAATCCTACCGGTATGGTTTATACTAAAGAAGAACTAGAATCTCTTGCTGAAGTGTTAAAAGACACAAACATATGGGTTGTGAGTGATGAAATGTATGAAAAACTTGTTTATGGAGTGAAATTTTTCTCTGTTGCAGCTGTAAATGAGGATATGATGCAGCGCACTATCACAATTAATGGACTAAGTAAGTCTGTGGCGATGACAGGGTGGCGTATAGGCTATCTCGCGTGTAAAGACAAAAAACTTGTTAAATTAATGAACAATCTTCAAAGCCAATGTACTTCTAATATTAATTCTATCACGCAAAAAGCTGCCATAGTAGCACTTAAAGGAGAGGCAAATAATGATATTGAGGATATGAGAAAGGCATTTGAAGAGCGTATGCGTTTTGCGTGCGATGCGATTAATAATATTCAAAACCTTAATGTGTGTGAGCCTCAAGGTGCATTTTATCTCTTTATTAATATTTCTACATTACCTCGGTATGGTACAGATTCTATGGGATTTTGCCAAGCATTACTTAAGGAGCAAGGAATAGCACTTGTGCCCGGAGTTGCTTTTGGTATGGAGGGATTTGCGCGACTTTCTTTTGCGTGTTCTTTAGAGCAGCTTAAAGAAGGCATTACACGCATTTCGCAATTTGTTAAAACGCTTTTTTAAGTAATGAAAATGCGAGATCTCTTTTACATATATTCGAAGCATAGCATATTTGTGTTTTTGCTTTGTTTGTGTGCTTGGTGGTGTCTTATTAATGATGAGACACCCAAGACTAAGCTTGATTTTTCGCAACAGAATTTAGTATTACCAGAGCAAAATCTTTTATCGCCCCCCCCCCCATTAAATACCCTCTCACAAGCTATTATTTATTTTGATATTCCTAATTCTCGAGCTTCTGCACACGCAAGCGCGATTGTCAATATCTCAAGTGTGAGCAATAAGGATTTTATGCTCTTATATTTTGCAGGAAGTAATGAAGGTGCGAGAGATGTAGGGATTTATCAGAGCTTTTTTACTTTTGATAAAGATATAAAGAAAAATAGAGTAGATACACAGATTGGGTACTGGAGCGAACCCCGACTTCTTTTAGACGCTCCTACACTTTCTGCTCTAAGTGGAAAATTTATTAAAAAACTAGGGAATCCTATTACTTTTGTGGATATGCAAGGGAGAGTGCATTTATTCGTTGTAGGAGTGAGTATGGGTGGTTGGTCGACAAGCAAAATTTATTGGCTTTTATTAGAATCTGCTTCTCAATTAGACAAAAATCTACAATCTTTGCGTTATATGCAAGAATTGCACATAAGCCCTTTGCTTAACTTTTCTCATCTTGTGCGCACACCTGCAATGTCCAAAAGTGATGGTGGATTTATCTTGCCTATTTATCACGAGCTTGCGCGCAAATATCCGCTTTTGCTAGAGTTTAGCCCTTCTTTACAACTTACTTCTATTACACGTCCTACACAGCTTCGCTCCCAACTACAACCAAGCTTTGTGCCACTTACAATGCACTCAAGTATAGGAATTTATCGCAATCACAAAGCTTATGAACATACACTTTATGTAAGTGAGTGTAGCACAATATGTGCAGATTCAAAACCAAGCAATCTCAAAAATTATGATGCTTCTTCTGTGCTTTTTAATGCTTTAGATTCTTTATTTTTATTACACAATCAAGCAAGCTCTCTTACGGGAAACAAACGCGAGGAATTATGGATTTATAAATTACTTCAATCTAGTCTTAAAGATTCTCAAGTGATATTTGAACCTCTTTTGCAGCTTGACACATTGCTTGACAATGAAGTTTCTTATCCAAGTGTAGCTATTAATGAATCTTTCGTGCATATTGCTTATACTCACGGACGCACACATATTAAAACTGCACTTGTGCCAAAGTCTTTGCTTGTAAAATCTACCAAGCAAAATTCGCAACCACAACAAATAGAGGCAGAATTATGAGTATAGCTGTATGTATAGCGATTAATCTTACCATTTTTTGCGCATTAATATTTTGTTTGCAATGTTTAAGAAACAAGTTTATAGTAATTATTGCCATAGTGTGGCTTATATGTTTTAATGTGCCCATATATGGCTGGAGTGCGTGTGATTATGTATATGCACTTTTTGATGTGCCAAGTTTAATGCTATGCTTTTTAAGCCTTTGGTGGCTTATTCGTTTTTTACTTATGCGCATTGTTGTTCAAAGAACAGCAACTCCTTTCTGCACTATGAGAGCAGATTCTTTATTGATACAAATGTCGCATTTTATGCAATCTCATCACTTTTTTCCACCGAGCATACAATATATATGGATTGGATTAGGAATATTAGTTTATTATGGGTTTTTAGGTTATGGTTTTATTGATATTTACCATTTAGAGTTTAAAATTCAACTTTATTTTCTTTGTATTTTATCTCTTTTTTCTTATAGTCTGTGTGCTTTGGCAGGCTATGGGCTACTTTTGTCTATTCTAGGCTATGAGTTACAGATTCTAGGGCAGATGAGTATTATAAATTATTGTATTGACCCATTTTTGTGGATAGGTTGTATTATCGCTTTGATATGGCGAGTGATTCAGACATTAATAAGATTATATTTTGGAGGGAGAAATGGAAAGAAAGTGGTTTGAAAAGCTGCTTGTTAAGTCAATTACCTTTGCTTTATTTTTATTTGCTTTATTTTTTGCTATAAAACTTTGCTTTGTGCTTTATAGTGGAGTATATTATGATGCCATAGGGGAAGTAAAAAGTTTTAGCGAATACATAAACACTTTTATCAATGGACTGCGTTATGATTCTAGACATATAGCCACTTTAAGTATTGTATATTTTGCCATTGGTCTATTATTTTTTTGGAGCGAATTGCGTTGGGTTATTTTATGGATTTATGCGTTTATTGTGGTGATTGTGAGTTTATTTATAGGTATTGCAGAGATTGCATTTTATGAGATTTATAATGATGTTTTTAATGCAAATTTACTTGGATTTATTTTTGATGACCAAAAGGCAATTTTTCATACAGGTATAAGTGGACATTATAGCATTCTCAGTTTTTTATTTATGTATAGCATTCTCAGTTTTTTATTTATGTATACTTATAGCAAAATTTTTACCAAAATTACGCGCGAATATGGCTATGACCCATTAAGCTCTATTCGCTCTCGCTCTACAAGCAAAGAATCTTTAATTACTTCAGCTATTTTGTTTGTTATTTTTGCGCTTTTAATGATGTTTTCTATTAATTCCTCGTTTAGCTTTAAGGGTGGGAATTTAGACCAAATTGCTAAGCCTGTAGAAAATACTTTTTTGCGTAAAGTCTCTACGGGCGCTTTTAGGAATCTTTACCTTGTTTATCGCGGTTATATGAGAATTTCAAATTCTCATTTTAGCGATTATACTTCCCAAACACCACTTGAAGTGGTGCAAGAGTATTTTGAGCTAGATTCTAAACAGACACATTATAACCTCAAAGATTTGTTAGCAAAAAAAGTTACTTATAGCAGTAAAGAGAAAGTTAATTATATTTTTTATATTGTAGCAGAAAGTTTGAGTGAATGGCATTTTGATAAAGAGTTTGATGAGATTGGTTTGACTTCAGGACTCAAATCTTTACTCAATGATGCACACGGAACAAAAATTGGTGTATTTTTGCAAAATGCAGATTCTACTATTAAAAGTATAGATGTGCAACTTACAGGATTGTTTCAGACAGAGATTCCCATAAATTCTATAATAGGGACATTACAGCCTTTTATCACTGCACCGGGCGTAATTATGAAAGATTTAGGATATAAAACAAATTTTTATTATGGTGGCAGCGGTATTTGGCAAAGGCTTGACCAATATAGCGCATCACAAGGTTTTGAAAAGATATATTATAGCACTCATATTGTTGAAAATGCAAAACTTAATGGTTATGCCTCTCCTTATGAGGGCTTATGGGGAGCATATGACCACTATCTTTTTACCCTTATAAAAGATAATGTTTTTAAACACAGAAGCACACCAAGTTTTAATATGATACTCACCACTTCTAATCATTCACCTTATGATGTGCCTTTAGAGCAGTTTAATGTGCCCCTTGAAGATATACAGAAATTTCTTACAAATCATTCTGAATACAAAAAGAAAGATGCGCGATTTTTTGGGCATATTTGGTATCAAGATAAAGTGATAACGCGTTTTATTCAAGAGGTTTCACGTGTACTTCCTGATTCGCTTTTTGTCATTACAGGGAATCATTATGATGGAGAATATCCAAATGCAAAGCCTTCTTTAAAAACGCAAAACACTATTCCATTGATTATTTATTCACCTACTCTTGAAATGAAAAAAAATACAAATATTGGCTCTCATATTGATATTACCCCAAGCATTGTAGAGCTTATCGCTCCTGAAAATTACACTTATTATAGTTTTGGCACTCCGCTTGTAAGCAATGATAGTGCAGCATTGGCTGGAGAAAATGATGCACTTGGTTATTTTTCTGTCGCCACAGATAGATTTATTTATAATAAGGATGGCGAGCAAATAGAATATTTCCATAAAGCTATGGAACGACACAATGATAAGGAATTTGCTCAATCACTTTATAAGAGATTGCAACAAGCTACGGCTTTGAGTTGGTGGATTCTCAAAAATGGCTATGAAGTAAGGAATGATGAGGCACACTAGAGCGTGGAGCAAAAGGGCAAAAGTTGGATAAGACAGAGTAATGACGGAAGTTTGAGCGCATATAATGAAGTTTTTGATGAATGCTATCATAGCTTAAAAGATGGCGCATTAAGTGAGACACTCTATAAGCACATATACCCTTCTTTAGCGCATTTAGAATCTGTCTATGGAGGCTTACCAAGCGAAATTTATGCACTTGATATATGTTTTGGGTTAGGATACAACACTTTTGCACTTTTAAGCACACTTGTCCAAAAGGGTTATTGTGGTAAAGTGCATATCTTTTCTCCCGAGCAAGATAAAAATATATTTAACGCATTACACAAATGGGCATATCCTCCTTATATGAGCGAGTATATAGAAAATATTAATGAGATTATGTATTTTTTTGCCTCTGCACAGGATAAAAAAATGATAATGCACAGCGGTATATTAGCTCAAAGTGTAGCCTTTGAGCTTTATATTTATAAAGGTGATGCGATTGAAGCTTGCAAGCTTTTACCAAAGGATACATTTGATATTATCTATCAGGACGCCTTTAGTCCAAAGAAGAATCCAACTTTATGGAATACAGAGTATTTTTCACTCCTTGCTTCTCTTTTGCATCCACAAGGCATTATTACAACTTATTCCCAAAGCGCAACTATTCGTCAAAATGCACTTAATGGTGGGCTTAAGGTATATAACTATGAGAGCGGTATGGTGCGCGGAGGAAGTGTAATGAGTAAGATAGTTCTTACACTCAAAGGATTAAAACCATTACACCCTTAGAGCATTAATGAGATTTTTTATGCAATTTGGTAAGGTAGATATTTATCTTTGCACCTGCTTTAATTTATTGTTACATTTTTGCATATTAAAGTTTAAATACAACCTTATTTTTTTGCTTTTTAAGCAAAAATCGGGGGGGGGGGGGGTAGAATTGACACGCATTATAAATGCAAAATCAATTCTTTAAAGGTGGTTTCAATGAAAACTAAAAAATTGTTAGTTAGCTCTGTCGTGGCTTTAGCGTTATCAAGTTCTGCGCTAGTAGGTGAAGAAAGTGGTGCATTTTTTGGTGTGGGTATAGGGCACGGCGCAGGGGAAAGAGAATATGTAGAAAATGGAGCAAAAGATAAAGCAGTAGGGGCTGGGGCAAGTTATGAAATTATTGCTGGTTATAAGCAATTTTTTACTTCTGATGTTGGATTGCGCTATTATGCAAACTTCACTTATGCAAATTTTAATGATGAGAATCCGGGCAAGACAACCTTAATGAATTATGGTGTGAATGTTGATGCTCTTTTTAATTTTATCACGAGTGAGAGTGCAAACTTTGGCGCATTTGTAGGTGTGGGCGTAGGCAGCAATACGATTGACAATAAGGATTTTAGCGATATACAAGCAGCTGGTATAAACCTTAAAAAAACAGGGCTTGATGTGAGTTTAAATCTTGGTTTGCGTAGTGTGGTAGATACTAAACATAGTTTAGAAGCCATAGTTAGAGTGCCTTTAGTTGCTATGACATTATTTGATGGAAATGTGGCAGGCACTCAAGTAAAACTTACAGCTTCTCGTAATTACAATATTGGAGTGCGCTATATTTATAGTTTTTAGACATCAAGAACTATAATCCTAAAATTTAAAACCTAAGGAGAAGTTCTATTTATCCTTAGGTAATTGTTATAAATGCTACATTCCTATGATACTTTTACTATTTATTTGCGTGATTTGATAGAGTAAATATTAATAATTTCCACGCTTAAAGAAAAGATAATAGCAAAATAAACATACTCTCTAGGTATATGGAAATGCAAACTATCAGCTACAAGTGTTATGCCTACCAAAATTAAGAATGCAAGCGCTAGAATCTTAATGCTTGGATTAGATTCTATAAAATGTGAAATACCCTTAGAAGCAAAAAGCATAACAAATACACTTACAACAATGGCAATAATCATTACAGATAAAATATCTACCATACCCACAGCAGTGATAACAGAATCAAGTGAAAATACAATATCAAGCACCATAATTTGGAGCAACACTAAGTTAAAATTTGTATATTTTGGGGCAGGAGTGTGCTCTTCTCGTGCTTGCGTCATTTCGTGAATCTCGCTTGTAGCTTTATAAATCAAGAATAATCCTCCCAAAAACAACACAATATCTCGCCCACTTACTGCTAAATCCAAAATGTAAAAAAGTGGTTTTGTAAGCTTTGTTACCCAAAAAAGTGAGATTAAAAGTGCAATGCGAGAGAGCATAGCAAGCATTAAGCCAAAAATACGAGCCTTATCGCGTTGAGATTCTTCAAGGCGTGAAATAATAATGGATAAAAAAATAAGATTATCAATGCCAAGCACGATTTCTAAAAATACAAGTGTAGCAAGTGCCACCCACGCATTAAAATCTCCTATCCAAGAAAAATCCATCAAATCCAACCTTTTTTCTTAAAATAAATGATAGGGAAAATTGTAGAGAGAATCATAATCACAAGTGCCACAGGGTAAGAGAAATCCCAATGTAATTCGGGCATATTATCAAAGTTCATACCATAAATTGTGCCAATAAGAGTTGGGGGCATCATTGCTACGGTTACAACCGTGAATAGTTTAATGGTTTTGTTTTGTTCAATATTAATTTGGTTTGTTAGAATCGTTTGAATATTGTCCAACGCGTGCATATTCACGGCTGTAAATTCAACAAGTGAATTTAAGTCTTTTAGAACAATGGTAATATTTTTTTTCACATCAGCATCTGCTTTGTCGCTTTTAAGCACAGCGGTGATGGCTCTTCTTTTATCAAAAAGAGAATCTCGCACGCTCATATTTAATTCTTGTAAAGACGAAAGTTCTTCTAGCATTTCATCATAGTTGATTACTTGAGAGTTAAATACTCTTTTACGCAATGCACGAGTGTTTTTTGCTGCACTCTCAAGTAAATCTGCATCTTTTTCTACGCGTATTTCAAAGATTTTGCCAATGAGGTCAAATCCATCTTCAAACACTTTTGGTGTAGCGAGAACAATTTGTTGAATCTCATCAAAGACACGAAACTCGCTGTATCGGATTGTAAAAAGGATATTTTTACGAAGTAAGAAAGTAATTGTTTCATTATGGAGTTCAGATTCTAAAGAACGCACGAGAAAGTAAGTATTTATCGTAATACTCCCGCTATCTTCCCAATATCTAGCTGATTGCTCAATCTCTTCTCTTTCTTCTTTGGTGGGCACTTCAAGATGATAGGTTTGTGAAATATAATTTACCTCATCGCTTGAGGGGCGAAACAAATCAATCCATAAAATCTTATCTTCTTCGTGGAAAACTTTAATTTGCTCATCACTTGAATACAAGCTCTCTCGCACAATAAGTCCTCCGCGTCTTATAAAAATATTAATCATCTCCTGCCTCCTTATAATAAATATCGTGCGTGATTGTAGCAAAAACTAGTATAACTTTTGATACTTTTGTGTTAAGTTAAATAATCCATTGTAGAATCTACTTTAATTTTCAATTTATATAGCCATTATTTATAAGGAACAATAGTGAAGCATTTACCTAATTTTTTAAGTATTTCACGGATATTTTTAGCAGTTTTATTGCTTTTTGTGGCATTACATTATGATGCAGTATTTCCTGATTATATTGATAAGAGTTGGGTAAATTACCTCACTTGCTTTATTTTTTGTATAGCTTCGATCACAGATTTTTTTGATGGTTATATTGCGCGTGAATATTGTGTGCATTCACGATTCGGGGAAGTATTTGACCCATTAGCAGATAAAATGTTGATTCTATCTGCTTTTATCGCACTTTTGATTTTAGATAGGGCATCTCCTTGGGCGGTATTTTTGATTTTATCGCGAGAATTTTTTATTACTGGATTGCGCGTAATGGTGGCAGGAAGTGGGGCAAGTGTGGCAGCAAGTAGAAGTGGCAAATATAAAACAGGTGCACAAATTACTGCAATCGCATTTTTATTGGCAGATTTTTTCCCCGGCGGTGAGATATTACTATGGATTGCAGTAGCGCTTACTCTTTATTCTGGGGCGGACTATACTCTAAAATATGTTAAAAGTTTGAGCGTATGAGTATTTTTATCGCCCTTATCATCTTATCTTTTTTGGTATTTTTTCACGAATTAGGACATTTTTTTGTGGCTCGTCTATGCGGTGTGAGAGTAGAAGTATTTAGTATAGGCTTTGGCAAAAAAATTGCAAGTGTGCAAATAGGGCAAACACAATACGCTCTTTCGCTTATTCCCCTTGGTGGTTATGTCAAATTAAAAGGACAAGATGATAGTAATCCAAAAGCACGCAATTATGAGGTAGATTCATATCTTAGCAAATCCCCAATGCAACGTATAGCTATTTTGTTGGCAGGACCATTATTTAACCTACTCCTTGCTTTTTTTCTCTATATAGCGGTAGGTATAGGTGGAAAATTAAGTTTATTACCCGTGGTGGGAGAAGTCAAAGAAAACTACCCTGCCTACTTAGCTGGTATCAAAGCAGGGGATAGAATCTTAAGTATAAATGATGAAGAGATTAAAACTTGGGAGGAGTTAGATTCTATAATTCTTTCTTCAAGTGGAGAATTACTTATAAGCATTGAGCGAGCTCCTTCACAAATTTTTAACCTTCATCTCACTCCGATAGAAAAAGAAGCAAAAAATATTTTTGGTGAAGACATTACTCGGCGTGTAATTGGTATAGCAAGTGCTAATGCTGTAGGTAAAGTGAGCTATCGTGGCTGGGAGAGCATAAGGTATGGTTTTGAGGAAACGCTTAAGGCAAGTACGCTTATTGCTCAAGGAATTGTAAAGCTTATAAGTGGTGTCGTGCCAAGTAGTGAAGTGGGTGGTGTTGTGAGTATAGTGTCTGTAATAGGTTCAGCTTCCCAAGAGGGTTGGGTAATACTTTTTTGGCTTACTGCTCTTATTTCAGTGAATCTAGGGATTCTTAATCTCCTGCCAATCCCCGCACTAGATGGAGGACATATTATATTTAATTGTTATGAAATTATTATGAGGAAGCCACCGAGTGAAAATGTTGCGTATTATCTTACATTGTGTGGGTGGGCAATACTTTTGGCTTTAATGTTTTTAGGATTGTATAATGATATTTTCCGTTTATTGTCATAAGGAAAGAATATGTTAGCTTTAAATCTTGAACGCATTTTGCGTAGAATCGAAAGGGCTAGACTCGCTTATAGTCCTCATCAAATCATCTCACTTGTTGCCGTAAGCAAGTATCAAAGCACGGAGCAAATACGCGCTCTTTATGAATGCGGACAAAGGGCGTTTGGTGAGAATAAAGTGCAGGATTTACGCGCAAAAATTGAATCTTTAGATGATTTGCCTTTGGAGTGGCATTTTATTGGGAATTTGCAGGAAAATAAAATTAATACGCTTCTTTCTTTGAATCCTACACTTTTGCATAGCCTAGATTCTATAAAACTCGCCCTTGCTTTGCAAAAGCGATTAGGAGAGCAGAAGATTCGCGCACTGCTTCAAGTGAATGCTACAAATGAAGAGAGTAAAAGCGGTGTGAGCGTAGAATCTGCTAAAGAAATATATGAGCACATTTGTGCTACTTGCCCAAATATCAAGCTTGAGGGCATAATGAGTATTGGCGCACATAGCGATGATAGAGCACTTATAGAACGTAGTTTTAGATTAACTCGTGATGTGTTTGATTCTCTTAAAGGAAGTGGTGCGAAGATTCTTTCTATGGGTATGAGCGGGGATTTTGAAATAGCGATTGCTTATGGGGCAAATCTTGTGCGGATTGGTTCAAAACTATTTGAGGAGGCAAAATGAGGGTTTTATTATTTATAAGTTTGTGTGTATGTGGTATTTTCGCACAGAATCATCAACTTACACAAATTATGCAGGATATGGAATGGGCAATGGACAGAATGGAAAGAGGATTTTTGTATAATAGAAAAGAATTAATTAATGAGGGACTTAAAGATTTTAAGGCACTCAACAAGAAATTACTACACATTGACCCAAATACTTATCTTGGTCCGCAAAGGCGCAGAGACATAAATGTTGTAACAGGCGTTTTAAATAGAAATCAAGAGAACATTGAAGCAATGGAGCAATTTTTAAAACGTGATGAATTTATTGAAAGTGCTGGCGCATACGGACGGATTTTAAGAGGCTGTATGAGTTGTCATATTGTTTCGCGTGGTTGGTAGTTCTTTTAAGGCGAAGGAGGGTATTATGAGGTTTTCAAGTCTAATATATATTGTTTTGGGGATTTATTTAGGTTTTTGTTTAATAGGCTGTGGAGATTCTAAAGATTCTCAAAAGAAGCAATCTACTCAAGAACAAACGCAAGAGAGCAAGGCTCAAGGGCAAGATATTGCACGAGATTCTGCATCTGTGCGGGAGTTACTAGGACTGCAAGAAAATAGCACGGCTTTTTATGTGCTTAAAGGCAAGGTAGGCGATAAGGAGCAAGTAGGGTATTTATCTATATGGGAGGATAAAAAGCGTGATATAGATATAGAATCTAGCATAGAGAATATACAAAATGACCCTGAAAAAGGAAGAGTAGTTTATTTAAAGCAAAATAGCAAAGATTTTCCTTTAATGATTGCTATTACTTTGCCAAATGTGTGGAATGAAGCGATGGGAGACAATGAACATTTTATGTCATCACTTGATGCTCAAAAGATTACTTTTAGTAAAGATGAAAAAGGATTTTTAAAGGTAAGTGGTGTATGGGAAGAGGATAATCCTCGCGGCGATAGGCTATTTTGGCATCAAAAAAGTTATTTTAAAGGAGAGAGATTTAGCTTTATTCAAGATGATACATTGCCTTTAAATGAGGTAACTTTCGCACAAGGACATTATGCACATTCCATTAAAAAAGCAGATAAGGAAGTTGTTTCATTTGAATCTACTTACAGAAAACCTATCATTTTGCCTTCATATAATCACAAACTTGAATCTCATATCGTAGAAAAGCTTAACGCGCAACTTGCAGATGGGGCAAAAGATGTGCCAGAGCTACAAAAGCAGATTCAATATCTAGCAAAGCAGGATTTTAAGGCATATAGCCAAGAAAAAGAGCAATTTAATGCAGAATATGCAAAAATGTATAGTGTAGAATTTATAGATTCACATATTGTATCATTACAGAAATTTTCTTATGTGTATGAGGGAGGAGCACACGGGGTTCATAGCACAACAATGGAAAGCTATTCTTTGCAAAATGGCGAAAGATTATCAAGCAAATTAGAGGATTTGTTTCTTTTAGATGAGAAAAATAAAAATACACTTTTGCAAATGCTTACTCAAAAACTAGAGACACCAGAATATAAAGAGAAACTTTTTGAGGAGACTTTGCCGCTGAAAGAATCGCCACAGACTTTTTTTGTTACATCTCAAGGCATAAAATTTGTATGGCATATTTATGAGATTGCTCCTTATGTTTATGGAGACATAGAACTTCATATTCCATATAATGACTTAAAATCTTTTGTCAATCCCTCCTCGCCTTATGCGTATTTGTTTGGATTAAAATAAAAAATGAGTATGAAAATCCTCTTTAGTCCAAGTGAAGGCAAAAATAAGCCTCAAAATACAACAAAGACTTCGCATAATGCATTATCTCACATACTAGATTCTCAAGCAGTGCGTGAGTATATAACATTTTTGCAAACTGCAAGCGAGAGTGAAATAGCTTCACTTTTTGGGAGCAAGATTCTTGATATGCGTGATTTTGCCCTTTCACAGAATCTACCTACTTCTCCAAAAGTAGAAGCTATTAAGCTTTATAGTGGTGTGGGGTATAAAGCACTTGATTTTGAAAGCTTAGATTTTAAAGCGCAAAGCTATGTGCGTGAAAATTTGTATATTTTTAGTAATCTTTTTGGTGCAGTGAGGGCAGATGAGCCTTTGCCATACTACAACCTTCATCAAGGCAAAGGTACAGGAGCTTTTAGCTTAAAAAATCTCTATAAAGATTTAAAAGCTAAAATTGATAAGATTCTATGTGGAGAGGAAGTGCTAGATTTGCGCGCTGAAGCATATATAAAGGCTTATAAATGTGAATGTGCGAGGCAATACTACCAAATCGTATTTTTAAAAAATGGCAAGAAAGTAAGCCATTATGCGAAATTTTATCGTGGTATTTATGCTCGTGCTCTAGCACAAAAAGGAATCTCTCATCTTGATGAATTGGTGAGATTAAAAATTGAAAACTTACATCTTTGTGAGCAACAGCACGCACAAAATGCTACAATATTAACCTATGAGGTGCTCTCTTAGTCTGTATTTTGTCATTTATAATGCCAAATGCGATAGAATTTATAATAATAAACAATCCAAATAGAAGGTGAGGTTATGATAAAAATCACAGAAAATAGTTTGCGAGATGGACACCAGTCGCTTTTGGCTACTCGTATGCGCACGCAAGATTTGCTTGAGGCAGCAAAGATTTTTGATTCTATTGGCTTTCATAGCGTAGAAGTATGGGGTGGGGCAACTTATGATACTTGCTTACGCTATCTTAAAGAAGACCCTTTTGAACGTTTGAATGAGTTTAAAAAAGTTTTTGTAAAAACGCCATTGCAAATGCTTCTAAGAGGACAGAATCTTATAGGCTATCGGCATTATGCTGATGATGTGGTTGAGGAATTTGTAAGGCTTTCAAGTGAAGCAGGTATGGATATTTTTAGAATCTTTGATGCCTTTAATGATGCTCGTAATCTTAGAGTTTCTATTGAGAGCGTGAAAAAATATGGCAAACACGCACAAGGTGCAATTTGTTATACAACTTCTCCTGTGCATACAATTTCAAGCTTTGTAGATTATGCAAAAGAGCTTGTAGAAATGGGTTGCGATTCTATTGCAATTAAGGATATGGCGGGTTTGCTTACGCCATTTACAGCGTATGATTTGGTAAAAGCACTCAAAGAAGAGCTAGGTGTATATCTATGTTTACATACGCACTCAACCGCAGGGTTTGCATTTGGAGCACATTTGAAAGCAGTAGAGGCTGGAGTTGATGTGTTAGATTTAGCAAATTCAGCTTTAAGTGAAGGCACAAGCCACCCTTGCACACAATCTATGGTCGCTACACTTAGAGGGACAAAATGGGATACTAAGCTTGATATAGCCTCTATGGAGATAGCAGCAGAGATTTTGCGCAAAAACCGCCGTAAATATAAAAAATTTGAATCTCAATATAATCAAATTGATACGCGTGTGCTTGTCAATCAGATTCCAGGTGGTATGATTTCAAATATGGCAAATCAACTCAAAGAACAAAATGCTCTTGATAGAATGGAAGAAGTAATGCAGGAGATTCCAAATGTGCGGGCGGATTTTGGTTATGTGCCTTTGGTAACACCTTCAAGTCAGATTGTTGGCACTCAAGCAGTGCTTAATGTGCTTATGGGAGAGCGATATAAGACTATTACAACGGAAACGCGCAACGTAATTAAGGGGCTATATGGTCGCACACCAGCACCTTTAAATGAAATGTTAGTAAAAAAAGTTTTAAGCGAGGGTGAAGATATTGTTCGTGTGCGCCCTGCGGATTTACTCTCTCCTGAACTTAAAAAAGCAAAAGAAGAAAGTGCAGGATTTGCTAAGAGTGCGCAAGATGTTATATCTTATGCAATGTTTGGGACTATTGCGCAAACGTTTTTGCAAGAGCGCAATGCTAATGCGCTTAACCCCGAGCCTTTGGAATCATATGAAGAAAAATGTGATGATAAATTACCTAAAGAGTTTGAGATTGTTGTCAATGGAGAGCACTATGCGATTAAAATTGAGGGGAGTGGCGAAAAAACAGATGAGGTGCGTCCATTTTTTATACGTGTTGATGGGGAGCTTAAGGAGGTATTTGTTGAGAGTATTTCCACTTCTTTGGGGGGGAAGGTTATCAAGGAGCAAAAAGCAGGTGCTTTGCCTCAAGCAACTGCACCCGGGCACGCTAAATCTCCGATGCCCGGCACACTTACAAAACTTAAAGTGAAAGTAGGCGATAAAGTTAAACAAGGCGATACTCTAGCCATTGTAGAAGCTATGAAAATGGAGAATGAGGTGCTTTCTCCTATTGATGGTGTAGTTAAAGAAATTTATGCAACTCAAGGAGCGCAAATAGGGAGCGATGTGGCAATTATGCTTCTTGGATAACAATAAGCTTATGAGAGATATGAATACATTGATTTATCTTGACAATGCCGCTACTTCCTTTCCTAAGCCATTGTGTGTAATTGAGGCAGTGAAAGATTATCTTTGTAATGTGGGGGCTTCTCCTGCTAGGAGTGCGCATTCTCTTTCTATAGAATCTGGGCGGATTCTCTATGAGGTGCGTGTAGGCTTGGCAGAGCTACTTCATCAGCCAAATGAGGAGCGTATCATATTTGGTGCAAATGCTACAACTATGCTTAATAGTGCACTTTATGGTTTGCTTAAAAAAGGCGATAAGGTGCTTACTACGACATTAGAACATAATAGTGTTTTGCGTCCACTTGAAAACTTAAGGCTAAAATATGGTATTACGCTTGAGTTTATTCAATCTTCACAAACTTGTAAGCTTGATTTATGCGATATTGAATCTAAGCTCAAAGGAGCAAAAGCTTTTGTGTGTGTATATGCGAATAATATAACAGGCGCAGTATTGCCTATTGAAGAAATTTATAAGCTTTGCATAAAGCATAAAGTGATATTTATCCTTGATGCTTCGCAAGCTGTGGGTTATTTACCCTTAAAGGCTACGAGTGCAGATATTATTTGTGCCTCTTGTCATAAGGGCTTATATGCACCAAGTGCGCTTGGGTTTATGAGTTTAAATCCTCATTTTAATGAGGAACTTTTAGAGAGTTTTATGCAAGGGGGCAGTGGCTCATTGAGTGAGGAAATCACACAACCTTGCATATTACCTGATAAATATGAGAGCGGCACACCTAATATGTGTGCGATTGCTGGGCTTAGAGCTGGGCTTGAATGGATAAAGGAGCAGGATATAGAGCAAATCCATACTCACAAGATGAAATTGCGCCAATATCTCTATGATGGGCTTAAATCAATCCAGCGTGTAAAGATTTATGAGATAGAGAGTAAGTGGTGTGTTGGGAATCTTGCCTTTAATATTGAGGGTATGTATCCCTCAAAAGTAGGATTGAGACTTGATAGGGAATTTGGGATTCTCACACGCGTGGGATTACATTGCTCACCACTTACTCATAAAAGCATAGGAAGCTTTTCTTGTGGAGGAAGCATTCGTTTAAGCGCTGGGGTATTTAATACAACTGAAGAGATCGAGCACACTTTAGAAGCGATTGAAATCATTGCTAGGACTTAGTTTTGTAGATAATCTTGCAAGGCATAAGCTTCATTCATATTGCTATTTTGCATTTCTTTAATGGCTTCAATGGCTACACGCGCTGCTGATAGCGTAGTAAAATAGGGGATAGAGTTTTTAATGATTTGTGTTCGGATAAGATGAGTATCTTCTTTGTGAGAATGATGGTCACTTGTGTTGATAGCGAGGCTGATTTGGTTATTTGTCATACTATCAATGATATTTGGACGCCCCTCACTCACTTTAAGGATATGCGTGGCTTCAATGTTATTTTCACGCAAAATACGATATGTTCCTTCTGTCGCACAAATTGAGAATCCAAGCTCAATAAATCCACGCGCAAGAATAATGCCTTCTTTTTTGTCAATATTTGCAAGCGATAAGAAAATTTCCCCTTGTGTAGGCAGTGTATTTTTGCAAGCTAATTGACTTTTTGCAAAACTCAAGCCAAAACTTTTGCCAATCCCCATAACTTCTCCTGTGCTTTTCATCTCTGGTCCAAGTGAGAGTTCTGCACCCACAAGCTTATTAAATGGAAAAACAGATTCTTTAAGGCAAACATAATGTAGAGCTTTGGGCTTAAAGATATGAGATGTAAAATCAATTTTATTGTATTTATCATAAAAGCATAGAGCTTCATAGAGAATGTCTTGTTGTGCATTTTGAGTAAGTATGCTTGAATTTTGCACAGAATCTGCATTGTGCGATGTATGATATACAAAGTGATTCCACATAACCCTTGTAGCAACTTTTGCCAAAGGGATACCTGTTGCCTTGCTCACAAATGGAACAGTGCGACTTGCGCGCGGATTTACTTCAATAAGATAGAGATTTTCATTATAAATAGCATATTGCACATTCATAAGTCCTACTACACCAAGTTTGAGAGCTATTTTTGCCGTTGTTTGTTCAATCTCATCTATTAATATTTTGCTAATATTAATAGATGGTAGCGAGCTTGCACTATCGCCACTATGAATCCCTGCTTCCTCAATATGTTCCATAATCCCACCAATATACACACTCTTTCCATCACTGATGCAATCTACATCAAGCTCAATAGCGTATTCAAGGAATTTATCAATAAGCACAGGCGAACTATCACTCACTGCAATCACTTCGTCCATATAATTTTTAAGCTCATCATCATCATATACGATGCGCATTGCTCTCCCACCAAGCACGTAGCTAGGACGAACCAATACAGGAAAACCAATTTTATGAGCAACCAAATAAGCTTGTTCTTTTTCAAAAGCAATACCATTTTGAGGTTGTTTTAATCCTAAATCATTGACAAATTGTGCAAACTTCTCTCTATCTTCTGCTATATCAATGACTTTTGCGCTTGTGCCAATAATATGGGCATTGATTTTGGTAAGAGAATGTGCAAGTTTGAGCGGTGTTTGTCCTCCTAAATGCACGATAATGCCATCAGGTTTTTCTTTACTGATTACTGCTCTTACGTGTTCAAAGTCTATAGGTTCAAAATAAAGCACATCACTTGTGTCATAATCTGTACTTACGGTTTCTGGATTGCAATTATACATAATGCTTTGCACATTCAAATCAGCTAAAGCAAAGCTTGAATGCACACAGCAATAATCAAACTCAATGCCTTGTCCAATGCGATTTGGTCCCCCACCAATGATCATTACTTTTTTGCGAGGATTACTTTGATGAGAATCTAATGAGGAGCTGGAGTTATTTATGTATTCAAAATTCCCTATACTTGAGTAAAGATAAGGTGTGAGGCTAGGAAACTCTGCTGCACAAGTATCTACTTCATTATAACGAGGCGTAATGCCCAAATGCTCCCTTGCTTGATATACTTCAGATTCGCTAAGTTCTAAATTTTCATTAACCTTAAGCCAATGAGCAATCATTTTATCGCTAAAGCCATAGCTTTTAATGCGTTTCATAAGGGAATTATCGTTTAGAATCTCTGCACTGATATATTTTTCGGCTACTATAATTTCATAAATTTGATTTAAAAACCATTTATCAATCTTGCATAACTCATATACTTCATCAATGTTCATATCTTTTCTAAAACCTTCTGCAATATAAAGCAGTCGGTTAGCATTAGGGCGGCGAATTTCTTTTTTGATGAGGTCTATATCAGTAGAAATATGATTAAAGCCAAAGATACCTGTTTCAAGGCTACATAATGCTTTTTGTAATGATTCTTTAAATGTCCCACCAATCGCCATAACTTCTCCGATAGATTTCATACTTGTGGTGAGTGTAGAATCTGCTTTTGGAAATTTCTCAAAAGTAAAGCGAGGGATTTTTGTAACGATATAATCAATACTTGGCTCAAAGCTTGCTGGTGTGCCTGTAATGTCATTTTTAATCTCATCAAGTGAGAATCCAACTGCAAGCATTGTAGCGACTTTGGCAATAGGATAACCTGTGGCTTTGCTTGCAAGAGCAGAAGAGCGAGATACGCGTGGATTCATTTCAATAACAGTCATTCTGCCATTTTGGGGATTTATAGCAAATTGCACATTGCTTCCACCTGTATCCACACCAATTTCTCGTAAAATTTTAAAGCTTGCATCACGCATTCGTTGATATTCTTTATCTGTAAGCGTAAGGGCTGGAGCAATTGTAATAGAATCTCCTGTATGAACGCCCATAGGGTCAAGATTCTCAATGCTACACACAATAATGCAGTTATCATTTTTATCGCGTATAACTTCCATTTCATATTCTTTCCAACCAAGTAAGGATTCCTCAATTAAAATTTCATTAATCGGGCTTGTCTCTAAACCATTTTTTGCCACTACTTTAAATTCATCAATATTATATGCCACACCGCTTCCACCACCAGCAAGAGTATAGCTTGCACGGATAATTAGAGGGAATCCAATTTCTTTTGCTGCCTCTAGAGCTTCTTTTTCTGTATAAGCATAGCGAGATTTGGGCAAATCCATACCAATTTTTAACATTGCTTCCTTAAAAGCTTGTCTATCTTCACCTTTTTTTATTGCCTCTGGATTTGCTCCTAAAAATGTTATATTTTCTAGCATACCTTTTTCAAACATTTTCATTGCAACATTAAGTGCGGTTTGTCCTCCCATTGTGGGTAATATCGCATCAACTTTTTCTTTAGTGATAATATTTGCAATAATTTCTTCTGTGATAGGCTCTATATAGGTGCGGTCTGCAAAATCAGGGTCAGTCATAATAGTAGCTGGATTAGAATTAATAAGCACTACGCGATAACCAAGATTTTTAAGTGTTTTTACTGCTTGTGTGCCTGAATAGTCAAATTCACAAGCCTGTCCTATAATAATAGGTCCTGAACCAATAAGTAAAATTGTATGAATGTCGGTGCGTTTGGGCATAAAAATCCTTTATTTGCGCTTAAATGCGTGTAATTGTATCTAAAAAGTGCTGAATCTATAATCGTATGCAAAAGGCGAGTTTAGAAAAATTTATTAAGAATTTCTAGCCATTTTTGCGGAATCTTGTCTATAAGATAGATCCCAAATTCCCTATAAAGCAAAAAGAAGAGCCAATACCACAAAAGTAAGGAAAGTAGCCACGATATGCTCCACGAGATAAAAGTGGTAAATGTGAAAATGACATTATATAATGTATCAATAATACGTGCGAATCTTGATGGCTTGGGTTTTGTTTTTCTAGGTTTTTTGAAAAGTGCTTTTTTACGTTCTGCAAATAATTGTTTTATTGATTTAGGTGTTTTAGGATTGTGTGAATGTTGAGAAGTAGGCATTAGAGAAGCGCTTGAATGATTTTATAAAGTGCAAATAATGCTAAAAGACGCAAGGGTAGTGCAAGTCGCAGGGTGTAAAAGTATCTTTTAAATGTGGGATTAGTATGTGCTGGAGGTGTTAAACCAAAAAAGAGATAAGTAATCCATTGTAGTGCATAGAAAATCCCAAGAAGCACATCAACCAATACAGAGAAAGTTTCAGGTTGTATCACATTGTATTCCTTAAAATATGATAGTTTTGTTGCCATAGACAAAGATTCTATCTTCTAGGGCAAGATTGAGAGCACGAGAGAGGACAACTTTTTCAATATCACGCCCAGCTTTTTGCATATCCTGCCAAGAATGACTATGGTTAATATGAATAATATCTTGTGTGATAATAGGTCCCTCGTCAAGATTCTCATTGACAAAATGTGCAGTTGCACCGATGAGTTTTACGCCACGTTCATACGCTTGTTTGTATGGGTTTGCTCCAATAAATGCGGGGAGAAAGCTGTGATGAATATTAATAATTTTATTTTCAAAATGTTGTGTAAAATCACTAGTGAGAATCCGCATATATTTGGCGAGCACAAGATAAGCGCTATCAAAATGAGAGATAACTTTTAAAAGCTGTGTTTCGTGAGCTTTACGACTTTGATTTTCTGCTGGGATATGGAAAAAGGGTATATAAAATTTATCTGCAAGTGGCTTTAGAGTTTCATAATTACTAATGATTGCTTGAATATGAGCATTAAGTTCACTACTATCATATTTTAAGAGTAAATCACCAACGCAATGATTTTCTTTTGTGCAAAGAATAATAATATTTTTTTTGCAAACAGGTTGGATTTTAAGGGTGCTATCAGGGGGTAAGATTGTTTGAAGTTTAGTATTAAGGAGTTCATCATCTGTCTCACCACATATATGTGTGCGCATAAAAAAACGTTCATTTTCTCTATCAACATACTCATCATTGCGTTCAATATTGAGTCCAAGATCATAGAGCACTGATGAAATATGATAAATGAGCCCTTTTTTATCAGGTGCGCTAATGAGGATAATACGCTGTGTATGAGGAGCATTTAAAGTATTCATAAAGATGTTTTGAGTTTAGGTGTACTCAATGAGAGAATCTTTGAGCTTGCCGAATCTAAAAATTTGTCCATATAGACTTCAAATTTATCTTTTTTGAGCCATATAGCCTCTTTTACGCCTGTGTGTTGTTGTAAGGTAGCAACAGCTTCTTGCATAGAACCAACCTTATCGATTAAGCCAAGTTGTAAAGCCTTGTGTGCTGAAAATACCTTGCCTTCTGCAAATTCTCTATAATCTACCACCTTAAGCCTTGAGCCACGAGCTTTAATTACATCTTTTCTAAAAAGCTCATATTGTTCTTGTAAGAGATTTTCAAGAAATAGTTTTTCTTCTTCACTCCATTGTCGCATTGAAGTGCCCACTTCTTTATAAGATCCTGCTTTGATACCTTGTTCTTTGATACCTATTTTATCAAGCATTTCTTTAATGTTTAATCCATTAAAAATCACACCAATAGAGCCAATAAGTGCGCCACGATTGGCATAAATTTCGTTAGCATACATACCTGCATAATAACTGCCGCTTGCCATTGAACCTTGTGTATATGCAATTACAGGCATTTTTTGAGCAAGTGATTTTATCATATCAGCAATTTCAATACTTGCACCTACTGTGCCACCGGGCGAATCAATGATAAGGAGCACACCTTTGATATTTTTATTTTTTGTAATTTTTTCAATTTGAGCTGCAAAACTTTCACTCTCATAAATTGGCGTAGTGAGATAAAGTTTAGCAAGATTTGGAGAAACAGAATCGCTTTTATCAATATCAGGTGCGAGAATGAGAAATGCAATAAACAAAAATACTATTACTTTAAAATATTTATTGATAAAATCAAGTGGAGCTGTAAAAATGCGAGCAATATTTTGCAAATCATTCATTGCGAATCCTTACCTTAAAAGATTAGAGTATAGCTATACATTCAATTTCTACAAGTGCATTTTTTGGAAGACTTTTAACAGCAATTGTGCTTCGTGCAGGTTTGTGTGAGCCAAAATACTTTGCATAGACTTCATTGAGTGCATTGAAGTGATTGATATCGCTTAAAAAAACGCTTGTTTTGATGACTTTTTGCAAACTACTTCCAGCAGATTCTAAAATAGCTTTAAGATTTTCAAGCACCTGTGTGCTTTGAGCAGTTATATCGCCATTTACAAAATCACCTTGTGCATTAAGGGCTATTTGCCCTGAAGTGTAAATAATGCCATTATAAATTTGAGCTTGAGAGTAGGGACCGATGGCTTGTGGAGCTTTTAGGGTGCTAACTGATGAGATTGTTTGCATAAAAATCCTTTAAAGAGTAAAAAATAGGTTATAATTCTATCATTAAAGTCTAAATCATAGGGGGTAAAAATGCGTATAAAAGGTATATTAATAGCTATAACTGCAAGCGTAGCAGTAATGTGGGCAGATAATATGATTCTTGATTTTGAGACAATCTCACGCATAGAATTAAACCTTAAACCCAATCAAACACTGATGATTGACCATAAAAGAGGTGTATTGCTAGGTATTATGGAAATTAGTCCTAACGGAGCAGTTAAACGATTACCAGTTCCACCCGAATTGCTTGGTAAAAGCGAGGCTGAGGTAATGGGTGAAGCAAAGTCAAATTATGATAAAAAAACAAGTCATTTTGGTGGTTCTCCTACGACATTTTATCACAAAAGCATTAAAGGCAAGGCAAAAATACCAAGTGGCAATGAAAAAGGGGTGGAAGACCTCAAAAAGGGCACAAAGAAACGTGAGGGAAATGTAGAGTGGGATAAGAGCAAAATTATTTATGAACAACAGGAGCAAACTCTTGATATTTTACGCTAAATTTTTAAAGAAGAAACAAGATTTTGCAAAAAAGGTATTATTTTTGCTTAAAATGCCGATGTAGAGAGATGA
Source organism: Helicobacter sp. MIT 03-1614 (assembly GCF_000762925.2). Taxonomy (NCBI): domain Bacteria; kingdom Pseudomonadati; phylum Campylobacterota; class Epsilonproteobacteria; order Campylobacterales; family Helicobacteraceae; genus Helicobacter; species Helicobacter sp. MIT 03-1614. Next base: position 182,430 of record NZ_JRMS02000002.1, on the reverse strand, counting down.
TTAATATACAAATCAAAGTAAGGAATAACTAATGAGGGTTACATTTGGCACAAAATATAACCAAATGAATTATTATCAAGGCACGATGCAAAGTAAGCTTATGGACATGAATACTAAAATTGCTTCTGGCTTAAAGATTCAATATGGCTACCAAGATAGCAGTGTATTTAACCAGAATCTAAAACTTGAATATGAAAAAATCAATCTTGACCAAGGTATTGATGTGGGAAATGATGCTTATACTTCTACGCTTAATACCGATAAAGCACTTTCAGAACTTTCTCAAACTGCCGAGCAATTCAATACGAAACTTATTCAAGCTGCAAATGATATACACTCTCCAACTTCTCGCGAAGCCATTGCTAGAGATTTAGAAAAGCTCAAAGAGCATATGATTAATATTGCTAATACTTCTATTGGTGGTGAATTTCTTTTTGCTGGAAGTAATGTGAAGATTCGTCCTTTTGACCCTGATGGCACATATAAAGGTAATAATGAAACACTAGAGGCATTGGTAAGCAATAATAATCCCATACCTTATAATATCACAGGAGAAGAGTTATTTTTTGGGCGAGATTCTGACCATCATAAAAGTATCACAACTAATATTCGCAAATTTAACCAAACTAAGCTTAATAACGACATTATGGATAGAATCAAACGTGGTGATATTCCAGAAGAAGTGTATATTAAAGTTGGAGATACCTTACGGGATTTGCTTGGAGACAATGACGATGATACGAGCAACAATGGCAAAGAATACTTCTATTTGCGTGGTGTTCGTCCAGATGGCACAAGTTTTAAGAGTAAGTTTGATTTTGATGTGGGTTACAAAAATGTTAAAAATGCTACAAAAGTGCAAGATTTGCTTGATAAAATTGGTAAAGAGTTTGGCAATACAAGTAAAAATAAAGTAGTTGATGTGAATTTAAATTTTTGGGGAGAAATTGAAATTAAAAACTTGCAGCCCGGGAATGCAAACTTAGATTTTCATCTTATCTCAAGTGATGCAGATGTAGAGAATCTTGATGATTTACCAGCACTTGGAGCGAGGGTTACAAGCTATCAAAAAAGTCCTTTTATGGGACAATTTTCTCAAAGTCATATTAAAGCCATCAAAGATAATTATGACCATCGTGATTTGAAATTTCCCTCTACATTTCTTACAAAAGACAATTTTCCAGCTACCCTTAGGACAAAGATTAAAGATGTGATTGCCGAAGATGTTAAAACACTTGTGATTGGAGGAACGCGTCCAAATCACGATGATGGAACAATTAATGAAGAGCCTATTGAGGCATTAAATATTAATGTTGATGATGATTTAGAAGTGCAAGATTTGCTTGAAATGATTAAAAAACATTTTGGTGGTAAGATTGAAGGTGAGATTATACGCGGAGAGATTGTATTACGAGATATGAATGTAACTCATAAAGATAAGGATATGATGGATTTACCATTTAATGGACCAAGTGGTTTTAGTCTTTCACTTATTACACTTAATGATATGGGAGTGGAGACAAAAGGTATAAGGCGTGATTATCGCACTGAATATGATCAAGTAAGTTTTGATAATCAAGGTTCTAAGCTTATTTCTAATGTATCACAGATACTTGCAAATGGTATGGGTTATGCAAATGATGAAACAAAACTTTCTGAAGTGGCAGGAGGTAGTCTTGATGGGCAAACTTATCATTTAGTTCTTGATGATCATAATGGGATACCTGTAAATGCAAGGATTGAATTAAGCAATAAGGGTTCATATTTAGTGTTGCCAAATGCAGACTTTAATATAAATGACCCAAAATCTCAACAAGAATTTTTTATTCCGCTGTATAATCCGCACGATGAGCCACCAGCGGTTAGCGTTACCAAAGCCGATGATGTTACTTATCGTCAGATTCTTGACACAATCGGCATTGCACTTAATTATAGTAATCAGCCTATGGAGCACTACCTTGCCTTGCAAACACAAAATGGCTTGCCAACTCAAGCAGGAAAAAGTGCTTATGAGGCACTTTTAAAACAAACAAAGGGCAATGTGAGCGTATATTTGAGTTATGATGGACGTATTGAAATTAGTGATGAAATGCGCTCTGTTTCGCGTATGAAATTTATGATGTATGATGCTTCAAGCAGCGATTTTAGTGAACAAAGTATCCACAATCATCGTGCTTCACTTACTTTCAATGCTAATAACGCTCTTGTAATTGACCAGCCAGATGTAGATTTTTTCCGCTCACTTGATGGTATTATTGAAGCAGTCCGAGCAGGAGTATATCGTCCTGATGCTTATGGGGAAGAATACACAAGTGAAATGCGTAATAAGGGAATCCAAAATGGTATTGAGCTTTTTGGGCATTTGAGCGATCATATTGAGAAAATGATAGCATTAAATGGAGCACATAGTCGCAGTTTTGAGAATACAATTAGACGTAATGAAGTGTTACGTGTGCAAATAGAATCTATTAAGAGTGATGTAATTGGCACAGATATTGCTCAAACTTATAATCATTTTTCCAATCTTACTACAAATTATAATGCAGTGCTCGCTTCAACAAGCAGAATTAATCAAATGTCGTTGGTAAATTATCTATGATATGTATTCCTATACTCCGATATACTCATATTCGTGATATGCAAGATTCTCATAGCGTATCTTTGGGGACTTTTGAAAAACAAATTCAGTATTTGCATAAAAAGTCTTTTAGTTTTTTAAGCCTTGATGATATTATTGCTTTTAAAAAAGATAATAGTCTTATTCCACGCAGATGTGTGTTACTAAGCTTTGATGGAGCGTGGCGTGATGTGTATCAAAACGCTTATGAGATTATGAAGCATTATTGGGTAAAAGCTGGACTATTTGTGGTAACAGAATGGGTTGATGAGGCTTCAAAGCTAACAAGTGAATATGTTTCTTTGCCTCACGAACAATGTAAAAATGCCATATTAAACAACGCACGTAGTGTGATGTGTAATTGGGAAGAAATCCGCACAATGCAAGATGTCTTTAGCATAGGGTCAATGACGCACACTTATCAATTTTCAAATATTATTTCACTTTCGTGGCACGAGGATTTTGAATTATCAAAGAGATTGATTCAAGAGCAACTTGGTGTGCAGACAAAGCATCTTGCGTGGCCTGATGGGAATTATAATCAAGGATTACTTCGCACAGCAAAGAGTATGGGCTATGAGGCATTTTATACAATGGAGGAAGGCTTAAACCAAGCTACAGAAAATAATGATGCACTTAAACGTTATAGTGCCAAAGATAGTCTTTTTTGGTTAAAAAGGGTGTTATTTGCCACTTCAAATACAAGAAATTTTAGAATTGGCAAAATATTTTTATAATCTGTGCTATAATTCAAGCTAAATTTAAGTATTGAGAGGAAGAGAAAATGAGAATCTTAGTCATAGAAGATGATCCTACCTTATGTAAAAATATTGCAGAAATGCTTAATGAGCGTAGTTATCAGACTGATATCGCAGAGAATCTTAAGGATGGTGAATATTTTATTAGCATTAGAAATTATGATTTAGTGTTGGCTGATTGGGATTTGTCCGATGGTTGCGGGATTGATATAATTGCACAGGTAAAAGAAAAATCTCCCCGAACACCAGTCATTATAATATCTGCTCAAACTTCAGCAGAGAATGAAATACGCGCATTTAAAGAGGGTGCAGATGATTTTGTGCCTAAACCTTTTAGCCTTGAAGTGCTTTTGATTAGAATCCAAGCGCGATTGCGTTTTTGGGGTTCAAGTGTAATTGAGATTGAAGATTTAGTGATTAATCCCGATGAAGAAAAAATTACTTATAGAGGGCAAGAAATTGAGGTTAAGGGTAAACCTTTTGAGGTGCTTACACATCTTGCGCGTCATCGTGACCAAATTGTTTCAAAGGAACAGCTCCTTGATGCAATTTGGGAAGAGCCCGAGCTTGTAACACCTAATGTCATTGAAGTGGCAATAAATCAAATTCGTCAAAAAATGGATAAACCTCTCAATATTGGCACAATTGAAACGGTTCGTCGTAGAGGCTATCGTTTTTGTTATCCTAAAAAACCAAGTGAGGGTTGATTTATTTCAATCACTTTTAAGTCCTCAAACGATATAATCTCCTGCTTCCTTATAGACTTATGCAATAGGTTTGTGAGACAACGCTTCAGGGTGGGAACACAGCAGAGCATCTCATAAATTTGTGTGCCATAAGCACCTGTAAGGGAGTTAGATTTACTTCATAGATTCTTTTAGATTTTTTGAGCATAGATAAATATAAGGTTTTAATATGTGGATTACTCGGGAACTTACATCAAACTTCAGACAAGAATATATTGTTGATACTAAAATTTTAGACGCGCGTAGCACCCATACCATAGAAATTTTTAAAAGTGTTGATTTTGAAGAAGTGGCGATGATTGATAAAAAGCACCTTTTATTAAAAAAATATATTTTTATAGAATCTGAATTGCTCGCTCATATTCCGCTTTGTTCTATACCTGCTCCAAAGAATGTCCTACTTTTTAATAGTTTTAATATTGAAATTGCTTATGAATGTTTCAAACACAATGTAAAAGTAGATTGTGTGCAAGCAGACAAGAAGAGTTTAGATTCTCTTGTGAGTTTTTTGCCACATTTTCAGCAAACGATAACGCATAATGATTTTGCGCTTTTTGCTCAAGCTATGGATTTGGATATTAAAAAATATGATGTCATTATTGCAGATTCTTTATTAGATAAACATCAGATTGATGGTTTATCGCGTATGCTTACAAATGAGGGCATACTTATAGTGCGAAGTCATCACCCACTCCTTGAAGAGGAAGCATTTATGCAAAAGATAAGAGAATATGCACCATTTTTTAAGATTATTATGCCTTTTTTCCCTTATTTGAGCATTTTAGGCGATAAAAGCTATATTTTTGCTTCTAAACATTTCCATCCTTGTGCAGATATGCTGCTCCAAAAAATAGATTTGCTACCTCATTTGCACTATTACAATGCTAAGATTCACGAAAATGCTTTTACCTTGCCAAATTTTATATTTGAGAAAATACAGGATATTGCAAAGTTCTAATTATGGATAAGCAACTAAGATATGCAATTGCCCTTACTGGTTCAATAGGGAGCGGCAAAAGCACATTTGTAAGTTTGCTCTCGCTTTATGGATACCAAAGTATTTGTGCAGATTCCATAGCACATAAAGTGCTTGAAGAACATAGTGCGGAGGTAATTGCATATTTTGGTAATGAGATTTTGCAAAGTGATAATACAATTAATCGCAAAGTGCTTGGCAATATTATTTTTGCTTCATCATCTAAACGTGAGGAGTTACAAGCTATACTTCATCCACATATCCAAAAGGCAATTCTTACTCAAGCACAGCAGCTTGAAGAAAAGAAAGTATGGTATTTTATAGATATTCCTTTATTTTTTGAAGTTGGGGGTAAGGAAGCCTATCCTGTGGCTCGCTCACTTGTCATCTATACGCCTAAAGCAAAAGCGATTGAGCGCATTATGAAACGAAATAATTTTACTTTTGAAGAAGCTAAAGCGCGTATAGATGCGCAGATGCCCATTGAGAATAAATGTCGTTTAGCTGATGATATAATTAATAATGAGGGTGATTTGCGCACTTTGCAACATAATGCAGAATCTTATATACAATCTTTACCTTGTGTAGATTGTGTGCAAAGTTCTTAAAATGGAGGATTGTATGCGTTTTGTAAAATATAGTAGCAATGGCAATGATTTTCTTATTTTCACTACTCATACCTATGATGATGGCTCTCGCACTGCTTTAGCAAAAAGTGTTTGTGAACGACATAATGGCATTGGTGCTGATGGTATGGTGGCAGTTATTCCTGCTATAAATAAAGATTATGCCTATGAATGGGAATTCTATAATGCTGATGGCTCTATTGCAAAAATGTGTGGTAATGCAAGTCGGAGTGTAGGGCATTATGCGTATGTAGAGGGTATTGCTCAAAAACGACACTTTTTTTTAAGTAAAGTTGGACTTATTGGCATTACACTAGATGATAACGACATTTCTTTAGTGCAGAGTGATTTAGGTGAGTGTGCTTTATTGCAAGAAGATATTATAGAATCTAATCCTTATGGTGTGAAATCGTGGAACTTGCTAGATTCTGGTGTGCCACATTTGGTGGGATTTGTTTCGCAAGAGAATGCTTTGCCTACACAAAAAGATAGATTACTTGAAGATTTAAGACATAAATATAACGCAAATGTAAGTCTTGGCTTTATAGGAGAGGGTGCGATAAGTTATAGCACCTATGAACGCGGTGTTGAGGATATTACTCAAGCGTGTGGCACAGGTGCGATTGCAGTATTTGCTTTAGCTTTAAAACTTGGGTTATGTGAGAAATCTGCTATTCTTATTCCCCCAAGTAAGGAACTTTTGCACTTATATATGAATGAAGATTTTCATATTTTATTTAAAGGTAAAGTAAAACGTATTGCTACTTGTGAATGGCTTTTAGAATCTTAAAGTGTAATTTACTCAAAAATTTCTTTAAAATACTCATTGCTTTGTGATTTGGGTATTGTCTTTGTCGTAGGAATTGCAAGGACTTTATAAATTTTGGTATATTCAAGATATCGCAGGTGTATAATATCGCCTATGCGCACCTCTTTGCTTGGTTTTGCTATGATATTATTGATTGTTATCACACCATTTTCACACATATCTTGCGCCAATTTGCGCCGTTTAAGGATATTAACACTGCTTAGAAACTTATCAATGCGCATTATCGTCTCCTTTGGATTGTATGTTGGTTGATTTTATAAATACGCGAGGGTGTTTTTTGACTAAAACCTCGCTTATCTAATACAATTACATCACATTTTTCCCGTGCCCATATTTCATTAAAATCTTCCTTGGTGGGATTTGCAGAGGTGGAATAAAGAGTTTTAAACTCCTTAAGAAAGTATGAATGTAGCCCTTCACGCACAAGCCTTAGAGCTTTTTTATTTGGATAGATAAAAGTTGCATATTTGGCTTTACGAATCCTATTTTTATGTTTTTTTGGCACGCGAACAAGTGTTTTGAGGGTATGAAGAGAGCTAGATTCTATAAGGAGAGGCTGTTCTTTAGGGCGTGATTTGCAAAGATTAAGAATCTCCGCATTATGGCTTAAAAATCCCGTAGTTGTATCACATTGGGCAAGATAAATAAGCGAATGTAAGTTCTCTTTCATACTCTACCTTTATTAGATGCTATAAATAGGCACAATACTAGCATAAAATATTTTTTAAAGCAAAGTGAAATTAGTCTGAAAAAAAACAAAATTTTTAGTATTTATACATAAAATTTATCAAAATTGGAATATCTATTGCTTGTAAGTGCGTTATAAATATCGTAGATTCTATCAGAAAGGATGTAATATGTTAAGGTCTTTATGGTCAGGGGTTAGTGGTATGCAGGCGCACCAAATTGCGCTTGATGTGGAAAGTAACAATATTGCTAATGTCAATACCGTTGGTTTTAAATACTCAAGAGCATCTTTTGTGGATATGCTTTCACAAATTAAGCTTATTGCAACTTCGCCTTATAAGAATGGATTAGGAGGGCAAAATGATTTTTCGGTAGGACTAGGTGTTGGGATTGATGCGACAACAAAAGTATTTTCACAGGGAAACACACAAAATACAGATGTAAAAACAGATGTTGCCATTGAGGGCGATGGTTTTTTTATTATTTCTCCTGATAGAGGCACAACACATAACTATACTCGTAATGGCGAATTTCTTTTTGATGCGAATGGGAATCTTGTAACCACAGGTGGGTATGTTGTGCAAGGTTGGGTGCGTCCGCCATTAGAAGCAGCAGAATCTGGCACAATGAGTGATTTTGATTTTTTTAGGGTAGATAATACGGGACCTGTGCGTAATATTCAAATTGACCCCGGTATGGTTATGCCAGCGCGCGCAACCAAAACTATTACTTTACGCGCTAATTTGAATGCAGGAAGACATATTGACCAAATGCAAGATGTTGCAGCTTTAGATTCTACGGCACAAACAGCAGCAGATGGCGTAGTGGCTATCTACGATTCGCGTGGAGTGCTTACACAAGTAGGTGAGGATTTGGGTGTATTATTTAATGATGATGGTGATGCATTTGCTTTAAATGAAAATCAAGGTATTTGGTTAAGTTATAAAACAGCTGCTATTCGCCACGAAACCGTTGTAACAAATGAAGTGAGCACAATAGGTATCAATGGTGAAAAAGTCAGCTTTTCAAATAACTCTGCGATTACGGGTGTAAGCTCAATCGTAGCCGCACAAAATGCTATTAATTCATTGCGTGATAAAACAGGTGTAAATGCTTATGTAGATGCAGGACAGCTAAGAATTGAGAATCGCAATCAAATGGACGGCGGGGAAAAGGTAAAAAATATTCGTATTACTTCTGGCGGCACAGGCGTGTTACAAAATTTTGTTCAAGGCGAAGAAGATATTACTGCTTTTAGATACCGCTATACTAAATCTGAAGATGCAGATTCTACCACCGGGCAATTTAGAACAACAGAAGACTTGCGCGCCCTCATACAATATGATGCGAATATGATTAAAAATCCTGAAAAAACTTATTATGAAAGCACAGCTACGGTAGGAGTAACAATTAATCGTTGGGGTATGTTTGAGATTGCTAATCACGATGATGCCGATGATGAACAACGTAATCTTAGTTTATATGTTACAAGCCATTTTTCCGATAATGTAACAAATAATGTGCTTTTTAAAGAAACAATGAAAGCTTTAAATACAGCTTCTTTGATTGAAGGTGGTGCAGCAGTAAATACGGGCAAAATTGTCAAAGCCACACACGCTACAAGTGTAGATATTGTTGATAGTTTGGGAAGTAAGCATAATGTTCGCTTTGAGTTTTGGAAAACAGGTGATGCAGTATGGAGTTTCCGTGCGATTGTGCCTGAACCTGCACAATTTATTGGAGGTTCTATCACTAAGCCAAATGTTTTTGAAGGTGGAAGAGCAAGTTTTAATAGTGATGGTTCGCTTTCAGGTATGAATCCACCTGTTTTACAATTTGACCCTAAAAATGGTTCAAAAGGACCACAAAGATTGGAACTTAAATTTGGAGCAAACGAAACTTTTGGTGGGCTAACGAGCGTAGATAAGATTTCAGAAACTTATTCAATTAACCAAAATGGCTACCAAGCAGGGGATTTAATGGATATTCGCTTTGACTCCAATGGTTCTCTGCTTGGTGCATTTAGTAATGGACGCTCCATTGCCCTTGCTCAAGTGGCACTTGCAAACTTTGCAAATAATGCCGGTTTGCAAGCAGAGGGAGGAAATGTATATTCCCAAACAGGAAACTCTGGGGAACCAATGGTGGGCGCAGCAAATACAGGGCGCAGAGGCGGTGTGTCTGGTTCAAAACTTGAGATGAGTAATGTGGATTTAAGTCGCTCTTTGACACAGCTTATTGTTGTGCAAAGAGGATTCCAAGCAAACTCAAAAGCAGTAACAACTTCAGACCAGATTCTTAATACTTTACTTAATCTCAAACAATAATTGAGGTTAATTGAGTAGGCTTAGAAATAACCTACTCAATCTTTTTAACATTTTTGTAACATTTCTTCCTCTACTTAGCTTTTAACACTTTCTTGTTTTATATTTTTCTTGTTTTATATTTTTCTTGTTTTTTTTTTTTTTTGATAGTATGCCTGGCTGTTTTATCAAATAGGAGGGATACTTTATGCATAAAAAAGTTTTTTTCTTAGGAATTTGTTTAACTATTTGCTTTTCTCAAGAAAATACAAAAAATGGCTTTCATGGCACAATCATACTTGGAGCTGGAGTGAGAATCATCAATAGTCATTTATTTCCCCAACCAAAGGATTATTTAAGTAGTCTTCAAGCTAAACCAAACAATTATTATCAGCCTATCCCTCTAATTGGCTTAGATGTTTCTTATAATGGTATTTGGGGAGAAGATAAGATTTTTTTAAAAGGCTTTAGTGGTAGAGAATTAGGAGGATTAAAGCTTGGATATAGCACTTTGATAAAAAAAAGACTTAAAAGCGAATTTGCGCTTATTAGCTCTATATATGAAAGAGCCTATGCTAATCCTTATATTGAAGGAGCGCGTAAAGAAAGGCATCTAAGTAAAATTGGTTTTGGTATCACACAATCTTATATGTTCTCTCCCTATCATTACTTATTTGTGAATTATGTGTTGCAACATCACGATTATAAAGGCGAAAGCATACCTTATCCATCTCTTAGGCGCAATAAATTTTTGCATCAAGGCGAAATTGGTTATTCATTATATATTGTTAAAATTTTAGCGCATTATGATTATATAGTTGCAGATGGTGAGGCAGAGAGTTATTCAAATATTGGTGGCAAAATAGATATTAACATTCCTTTGATGAAAGGGACACTTGTTTTCAAACCGAGTTTTGGATATTTTGAGTATGAAACTCTAGCAATCAATCCTATTTTTAACAAACTTAGAACTGGTTTTGTGGCTCAAGCAAGTTTTACAATGTATAAACTCAACTTTTTTCATCCTCGTGTTTTATTTTTTGCAAGTTATAAAAAAGAAAAGCGCAAAAACAATATCAGCTTTTATAATGAGGATTTTCAATACATAATGAGTGGGTTAGGCTATAATTTTTGATAAAAGCTAAAAAATTAAGATTCTAGGCTTTAGTATTAAAAGTGGCAGGAGTGCTGCCGATGAAGCCTCTCCAAAGTGCCGATACACTTAAACCTACCAATAGAATCTTAAATACCAGCTCACTTTGCTTGTGCATAGAATCAAATTCGGGTGTGGCAATATTACCAAGCGCTTGAGCTTCCATAATATAAGGTGTATAATACAGCGTGAAGAGAAAAATCATAATTACATTAATACCACCAATAAGTGCCCAAAAACGCCTTTGATTGCTAAAGTTAAAGAGTTGCGCACTCCAAAATGTAAGCAATTCATACACAATAATCACTCCTGCAAGTATATTAAAAAACACATTGCTTTTGAGGAAAATTTTTCCCATAAGTAAGCCACTATCGCTTATAGAAAGCTGTGGAAGAAACTCTCCAGCTTTAAAAATTGTCGCTGCAGCAAAAACACAAGCTATAATACAGCCTACACCTGCGCCAAGTAAAAGAATATAAAGCGCATCAAGCACACGAAAAGTTTTAAAAAGATTCATCATAGCTCCTTATATTTTATTTATAAGATTGTATTTAAAGATTCTTAATTAAGCCCCATATTACAAAAAGCAGCTAAAATCGCACCTTGATTTATTAAATATAAGGGCAAAAATGAGTGTGGATTTAGGAGAGTATGATATAGCTATCATCGGGCTAGGTGTGGCAGGGAGTAATCTTGCTGCACTTTTAAACCCTCATCTTAAAGTTATCGCACTTGATAAAAAAGACATACAAGGGCATTGCAATGATGAGTATTTTCATAAGCCTTGCGGTGGGCTACTCTCTCAAGGTGCGCAAAAGGCTTTTGCGATGCAGGGTTTAAATCTCCCAAATACACTTTTAGCAAATCCGCAAATTTTTGCGATTAATACTATTGATTGGCATTATCCCTATGCTTCATATATTCAAAAAGCTTATATCAATATGGAGCGACATCGCTTTGATTTATGGCTAAAATCGCTTATTCCTCCTCATATTCATACTTTTCATAAGGCATACTTTAAACGCATAGAGCAAAAGCAAGGATTTTATACGATTTATTTCACACAAGAGCAAGATTCTCAATATATATCTTATCATTGCAATGCGCGACTTGTCATAGGTGCAGATGGTGCAAAAAGTCATATTCGCCGCTGGCTTTATCCACAGCTTAAAACACCCTCGCTTGTATGTATCCAAGAGTGGTTTAAAGAATCCACTAATTCAATGCTTTCTTGTATATTTGATAAAGAGCTAAGTCCAAGTTATAGCTGGAGTATGTCTAAAGATGAGTATTTTATTTTTGGCGGAGCATATCCTCATAAGCAATGCAAAAGGGCATTTGCTACACAAAAAGAGCGGTTAAAAAACTTAGGATTTATTTTTGGACAACCCTTTAAGCGTGAAGCCTGTCTTGTGCTTACTCCTACGAGGTGGCGTGATTTTGTGCGAGGACATAGCGGTGTATTTCTTGTTGGCGAGGCGGCAGGATTTATTAATGCAAGCACTCTGGAGGGTATTAGCGGAGCGATGAATAGCTCAAGGATTCTAAGTGAGATTCTCAACAATGAAGAATTTAATGCTCTCTCACACAGCAAAGATATAGCATTGTGGTATAAATTGCTTCATCGCACTTATACAAAACGCACAAGATTCCTTGTATGCAAAACACTTTTGAGGCATTATGTGCGTTATCCTTTTATGTTTATTCCATTGTTTAGACGTTTTATTTTACGATTTGGCATATTGCGTGTGCGATGTGGGCTTAAGAATAAGCATATTGTCTAAGATGAAAACACATATTTTTACGCCTACTCTCCCAAAAGAGGTTTTATATATCCTTGAAAGTTTGCAGAGTGCAGGATATGAGGCTTATATTGTGGGCGGTTGTGTGCGAGATATGCTTCTTGCTCAAAACTCCCATATACCTTATGTTATAAATGATTATGATATTACGACTTCCGCCCTGCCACAAGAAGTGATGAAGCTTTTTGCACACACAATTCACACAGGGTTAAAATATGGCACTATAAGCGTTTTGATAGAATCTCAAAGTTATGAGGTTACAACCTTTCGTATTGATGGCTCATATATAAATGCGCGTTCCCCCAAAAATGTTACTTTCACGTGCTCCCTTGCACAGGATTTACAAAGAAGAGATTTTACAATTAATGCTCTTGCTTATGCGCCTTGTAGTGGGCTTATTGATGAGGTGGGAGGTTTAGCAGATTTGCAACACAAGCGTATTGTGTGTGTAGGTGATGCGTTTGCTCGTTTGAATGAAGATATTTTGCGGATTCTACGCGCTTTGCGCTTTAGCTCTACACTTGGCTTTGAGATAGATTCTCACACAAAAGAAGCGATTTTTTCACTTTCCTCTAAAGTGTGCCTTATCGCCAAAGAGCGCATAAGAGTGGAATTTACAAAGCTTTTGTGTGGAGCGTGGGTAAAGGTAGTGCTTGATGAGTTTAGATTTGTGATAAGTGAAATTCTCCCACAAATGCGTGAAATAATTGCAAATAATACTTTATGGCAACATACACTTTCTATGCTAGATAATCTTACCCCTCGTAGCCACACTCTAGCGTGGGTAGCGTTTTTGTATCACACAGATGAATTAAAAGCACGAGATATTTTGCAATCACTTAAATTTGACACATATAACAAGGACTATATTTGCTCCCTGCTTGTCTATGTTAAAAAGCCTTTAGACAATAATCCCACCACGCTTAAGACGATGCTTGTAGATATGGGAGGGCGCAAAAAAGGTGAAGCAATGTTTAAAGATATGCTTAAACTCAAGGTTGCGGTAATAAATGCGCAAGATACAGCGGATAAAGCGCAAAAACTTCAAATGCTAGATTCTATCCATTCTCTTTTAGAGTGTGTTCTTGCTTCCTCTGTGCCTTTAGAATTAAAAGAATTATGTCTTAATGGCAGAGATTTAATCTATATCGGAGTGCCAAAGGGTAAGAGAATAGGGGAGATTCTCCATTTTTTACATCAAGAAGTGTTGCACGAGCGAGTGAGCAATACAAAAGAAGCATTATTATCAAAAGCACAAGCGTTTTTACAAACCAAAAAGAGTGAGATTTAATACATACATTTAAGATTCTTTATAGAATCTCCCCACCAATAAGCTTATATCGCTTCCAATAATGCTCTGAAAAAGCTTTTACTTGCGCATTTGTAGGATAATAGCCATCTGTTTGCACAAAATCTTTGAGCCATTCCTTTGCAGGGGATTTTTGTAGATAATGTTTTGCAAGCGAAATATAAGTGCGTTGATACCATTGCATTAATGCTTTGTATCGTGATGTATCAATTTGTAACTTAGGACTTAGAGATTGATTGAATCTAAGCACACCACTTTCAAACATACCGCTTAAGTGGATTAATCCCTCACAATAATATGCGCGCACCTCAATGCTCTCTCGCCACGCCATAAGTTTTATTGCACGAGCGATTGTGTCATTAAGCAAACAAGTGAGGATATGCTCTTTACCGCCAAGTTGTGCTTCATAGAGTGCTATATCTTTGTGTGTTTGTTGTGCATTATTAATTTTGCTCTCATAATGCAGAAAATACGCTACAAGACCACCACAAGTGGCTTTAAACTCCTCAATATTTTTAAACTCCCCATCAATATTCATACATCTCTCACTCTCTTCCTCAATCCACAAAATATGTCCAAATTCGTGCCCATTTGTGCTTATATCGTAAATATAATGCCATAAAGATTCATTATTCAATAACACATCACGCATATCTTGCAAAAATGCAGCAGGGAAAAACTCTGCATTTATTTTCATTTGCGGTTTGGCTCTTTCTTGTGCGATGATTCTATCAGGGAATGCAAAAATTTTCTTACCCTTTAAATGTGAGATGTGCTCATCGTTTGGCACAACTTGGGCAGAGAATAAGCCATTATTTTCAGCACCATAGATGAGCACAGGAAGCGCATTATAAAGTTTAGTTTGCTCTAATGCACCTCGCACACTAGCTTTTAACATCTCGCTTGCATTTAATTCCTCACTCATCATTTTAAACATTGCATTTATATTTGCCTTTGTGTGTGAGGGCAGCATATTTTGAGGACTTTGCAGGCGCAAATCCCATTCAGGTGCGACACTATGACGATAAATATCCTCGTAATATTCAAAAGGGTGCGCTATTTGTAAAGGCGTATCAATATCTAGCCATTTTGAATCCACCTCTTGCCACCGCTCTATGAGATAAGCACTCTCACATTCAGCCCACGCAGCATAAAGTGCTTTAAAATACGCAATATAAGCTTCTTTGCGATTGTATATTTCATCTTTTAAACCATTTAGACGCTCAATGCTTAATTGCAAAGATTCAAGTATGTGTTTTACTTCTTTAGGAAAGGCTTTGTTATAGGCACAAGAGGTAAAAGAGTGGGTATGAGGCAAAAATTGTGGCACAGAATAGCACCGCCCAGCTATTTTTCCTTCTTTATCGCGCTCCAAAGTCGGCTCAAGCAAAGCAAGAACTTCCTCAAAGCGATATGAATGTTCTAAATCACGATTGATTCCATCAATAAGATGTTTTTGCCACACCTTAAAAAACCCGTTCATCGCCTTACCTATACGATGTGTGCTATCCAAAACTTCTCGGTAAAATGCGCTTAAAAACTTTTCTTTATGGATAGATTCTATAAACTCGCTTTGAATTTTCTCATAATAATTCATTACAAAATCAAGTAGCATCGTCCTGCAAGCGTCTATATGCTTTTCTTGCATTTCCAAAGAGGGTGTAGATTTAGATGTATGTTGAGATGTGGGCTGGTTTTTTAGAATCTGCACGATTTTTTCCTCACGCAAACTAATGATACGCTCTGCTAAAGCCATAAGAGTAGGTGTTGTGGGTTTGAGTGAGCATTGTTTGGCAAGTGTGCAAAGGATTTGATATTTTTCTTGTATTGCGGGTGAGTGAGGCTTATCGTGTGATTTTATCGCTTCAAAAAATTCATATAAATGAGCATTTATATCCTTGCTCATTGCATATATATGGGTTAAATCCTGTGTAAAATGTGCTTTTTTAGACATATCTTTCCTTTTTCAAAAATTTGCAAAACTTTGCCATAATATCACTTATTAAATAGTAAGTTAAATATTAAGGAGGAGAGAATGAACTCCCATTTTGAACGCATTATTGCTCAAAATAAGCTTAAAACTTATGCGGTTTTGGCTATATATATCATCATTTTTATACTTATTGGTTTGCTTGCAGATATTATTCGCATTGACGCTCCTAGCTTACAAGAGGGGTTTATAATGCTTCTTAGTTTTTATGAATTTCCTCTTATTACCTTTGGAATGGCAGTGGTGGCAGTGGGCATTATTCTTTTTAGCGTGCAGCGTTTCTCACGCATTATGCTAAGTGGCAATGAATATAAACGCATTAATCCTAATAATGTGCTCTCTCGTCAAGAATCTCGCCTGTATGGTGTATTTCAAGATTTACTTAGAAGTGCAAATTGTTCTTTTGAACCCGCACTTTATATTATGGAAGCCCCTTATATGAATGCTTTTGCGAGTGGGTGGAATGAAAAAAATTCTATGATTGCTGTTACTTCAGCGTTGTTAGAGCGATTAGATGAGAGTGAGCTAAAAGCGGTAGTAGCGCACGAGTTAAGCCATATTCGGCACGGAGATGTGCGATTAACGATGTGTGTAGGGATTTTAAGCAACATTATGCTCTTAGGTGTGAATATTTTTGCCTTTTATTTTAGCTCTGCTCAATCTCAAGGAGCAAGGGCAGCACGAAGTATTTTGCTCATTTTACAATTTGTCCTCCCACTTCTTACACTTGTGCTAAGCCTTTTTATCTCTCGTAATCGTGAATATATGGCGGATTCTGGAGCAGCATATTTAATGAAAGAAAGTGAGCCAATGGTTCGGGCATTACAAAAAATTAGCCAAGATTATGCGCAAAATAATTATCAAGAGCCAAATCCCACACGAGCAAATGCCTATCTTTTCGGCATAGGTGAGATTCTAAGCACACATCCAAGCATACAAAATCGTATAAAAGCATTACTTGGACAACATTTTTAAGCAATGGATAAAATCGCACGAATAAGGTGAGATATAAACATTGAAATTAAAGCATAAGCAAAAATATTATACAATTTACACAATGCAAAACGCGCAATTTTTAAAAAGCGAGAAAATATGCAAAAATCTAGCCACGATTCTATCTTAGAGTGCAATGCGCAAGCATTTTTTGAATCTTTATGTCAAAATGTCGGCGAAAATCCTACGCGTGAGGGATTACTTCATACACCAAAGCGCATTGCTAGTGCATTTTCCGATATGCTAAATGGCTATGCCAAAAGCCCAAAACAAGCGCTTGGTAGTGTCTTTGAAGATGGCGTATGTGATGAAATGATAGTGCTTAAAAAGCTACATTTTTACTCTATATGCGAACATCATCTTTTGCCATTTTTTGGGCATATTTCTATTGGATATATCCCTGATAAAAAGCTTGTAGGTATTAGTGGCTTAGCAAGATTGACAGAGGTTTTTACACATAGATTACAGATTCAAGAGCGTTTGACTGCCCAGATTGCAGATGCGCTGATTGCTGAGCTTAAACCCAAAGGGGCAATGATAGTTTGCCAAGCACGACATCTTTGCCTTGAAATGCGCTCTAATGTGCCACAATCTCATATTATTACTTCTGCTTTACGCGGACTTTTTAAAAAAGATTCTAGAACAAGAGCAGAATTTATGCAGATTCTCAAAGATTAAAACCCTCATAAGAGTATTTTTCAAGCTAAATTTTACTTTTTTATTGACAAAGTGCTTTTTTTTTGCAAAAATGCCCCATCCGTTATCGGATTATTAAC
Source organism: Helicobacter sp. MIT 03-1614 (assembly GCF_000762925.2). Lineage (NCBI taxonomy): Bacteria > Pseudomonadati > Campylobacterota > Epsilonproteobacteria > Campylobacterales > Helicobacteraceae > Helicobacter > Helicobacter sp. MIT 03-1614. The sequence goes on along the minus strand of NZ_JRMS02000002.1, from coordinate 164,865 downwards.
TTTTTGGAGGTTTTCTAATGAAAAAAATTGTTGTAAGTAGTGCTTTATCAGCTCTTCTTGTTTTACCAGCAGCAGCTTTTGAAGTATATAATGCTGATGATACTAAAGTTGATTTATATGGTTCTATTCGTGGTTATATGGGTTATGGTGAAACTGGTAATGGTGGAGAAAATGCAGGATACCTAATTGGGGTGCAAAATAACTCACAATTTGGTGTGAAGGTAAAATCTGGTAAATTTAGTGCAAAAGTAGAACTTGGTGCAAAAGAAACAGGTATAAGCGGTGATGGCACACCTTATCGCGAATATTGGGGAGCTTATGATACAAATATAGGACAAATCCTTTTTGGTAAAGCAATGTCTCCAACGATTGATAATGCTTTCACAAGCAACTGGTTAAGTAATGATAATGGCTATCAAGGGGTTGGTGGTGTCGCTACAGGTAATCGTCAAATCCAACTTCAATATAATGTAGCAGGATTGAGTCTTGCTTTTATTGAAGTAACTGCTGGTAATGGTAGGGGAGATTTAAATCAAGAATCCCCTCGTATTGCTGCAGCTTATACAATCAAAGGTGCGAATGGACAGCCATTATTAAAAATCGCAGGGACATATAAATACTTTAATGGGCTTAATAATCCAACTACTCCCAACCCATTGGCTGGAGCTAATGCGTGGCACGTATGGGCTGGGTTAAAACCTACTTTTGGTAACGCATATATCTCTGTGCTCGCACATTATGGTAAAAATGGACATCTTTATGGTGAGCAAAAAACTACATATAATGGAGGTGGCTATTTACTTAACCCTCTTGACACTGATATTGGGCTTAATGCAATAAGAACAGGTGGGCTTGTAGAGTTTGGCACAAAATTAAGCAGTGATTTATCTCTTGCAATTGGTGCAGGATATCAAGCAACATTTAATGGTGGTGGTCAAGCAACAACAAGTAGAACACCAGTTAGTGGTTACGGAAAACTACACGGATATTCTGCGTTTATCAATCTCCCTTATAAAGTCAATGCAAACTTCACTTTTGCTCCTCAAATAGCTTATTATGGGCTTTCAGGTAGTGAAAGAGTAGCAAATGCACAATATAAACAAACAGGTGTGGTTGCTGCTACACGATTTAAATGGGATTTCTAATTCTTTAATCCCCTCTCCTTTAATAATCAAAGCTTAGGGCATAAGCCTTAGGCTTTGGAGACTTTCTCTTAGAAGTTCACTCTTTCTTTTTTTTGCTTTATTATACGTTGTGTATTTGATTGAAAGTATTTAGTTTTTCTTAGATTTTACTTGTTCTTTATACTTTATCAAATCTTTAGAATCTAATACTTTGAGGTTGTTTTTGTCTAAAATACAACGCAGAGTTATACCCCACACTTTTGGCTAAGGCGCATAAATCCTCATATTTAAATCCGATATGTTCTATGCTATGTGCATCTGAACCGAATGTAATAGGAATACCTTTCTTATGTGCTTTGTGTAAAATAGATTTGCTTGGATAGGCTTCATTAATAGGTTTGCGCCACCCTGCAGGGTTTAGCTCTAGTGCAAGATGATTATCAGCAATAGATTCTAAAGCTAAAGTAAGCTCTATTTCACAAGAGGGCGGAATATTATGTCCAAAAAGTTTAAGTAAATCAAAATGCCCCACAATTTGAAACAATCCACTTTGTGCCATACTCTCAATAGATTTAAGATATTGCTTCCAGCACTCTTTCATATCCACCTTAGCATATTCGCCAATAAATGCGGGGTTGTCAAATCCCCAAGTGCCTAAAAAATGCACTGAACCAATGAGATAATCAAAGGGATATTCTAATATGCAAGATTCTAATAAATCCTCTCTATGGAGGATATAATCCACCTCTAGCGCACAAAGAATCTCAATTTTATCTTTAAATTCCTCTTGTAAGGCACGCACTTCCTCGCAGTATAAAGGCAGTTCTTGCACACTCATACGATAGGCTTCATCAAATGCCATAGGGGAATGACAAGAAAATCCAAATACATTAATATTTTGCGCAAGTGCTTTTTGGACATATTCTCTCATCGTGCCTGTAGCGTGATGACAAAGGCTTGTGTGATTGTGTAAATCAATGCGCATTTGCTCTCCTTATGTTTTTATAATGTGCATTTGTTTGCATTGAGATTCTATAATGGCACGCTTATAAATGGCTTATAATAATGCTCAATCAATATAAATGGGGTGAAAATGACATACAAATCTTTCATAAAAGGAGCTTTAGTTGTGCTTGTGGCACTAACTATGAGTGGATGTTTTGTGAATCTTATCACGCAAGAATATAAAGATTCACTTTTAGAAGATGAGAAACAATGGTATGTGTATAAATTTACACTTAAAGACGGGCAGGAGTTTGAACCTATTTGGAAAGAGGCTCAATCAACTATGAGCTTTGATACTGAAGAAAATCGTATTTTTGGTGTGAGTGTGTGCAATAATTATTTTGCTACATTTGCACTAAGGGGTAAAAAACTTAAAGTAAGTGCTAGCGGAGCGTCTCGCCGACTTTGCCACCCAAGCGAAAGTAGTAGATATGAATTTTGGTTTGTGCGCTCTTTGGAGGGGGAATTTGTCATAGAAAAAGAGGGTAAAGAAATGCGTTTAAAAGGTGAACACGCAACTTATTATTTGCGCAGATGAAAACTCTTGCCTCACAAGCAACAAAACAAATGCCAATACAAGCAATAGGCAATTTTGAGAGCAAAGGTTCAAAGTTTCTAAGCTTTCTTTTTCCTTTTGCGCAATTTAATGAAAGCTTATCAAGTTTAAAAGAGCAGCACCCAAAGGCTGTGCATTTTGTGAGTGCGAGTAGGCATTATAATGAATATGGGCAGATTCTAGAATCTTTTGATGATGATAAAGAACCAAGGGGAAGTAGTGGCACGCCAAGTCTAAATGTATTGCGTGGAGAGGAGCTTGTTGAAGTAGGCGTGGTAATAGTGCGATATTTTGGTGGCACATTATTAGGTGTTGGCGGTTTGGTGAGAGCTTATACAAATGCAGTGCAAAATGCAATAGAATCTGCTAAAATGCAAGGATTACTCGTTGATTATATACACGCGGAGACTTTTGAGTTACAAATTGCTTATTCTGCACTTTCTGTATGCGAATATGAGGCTAAAAAGTTAGGATTATGTTTTGAAAAAGAGGCTTTTTTGCCCTTTGGCGTGCAAGTGAGGGTTCAAGGAGAAAAGAAATGCCTTGAAATGTTTAAAACAATGTATAATAACAACTTTGTTTTCATAGCAAATCCCAAATAAATTAAAGGAGTAAGCAATGGAGTATTTGTATATTAAAGTGTTGCATATTGTAGCACTCATTTCGTGGATGGCAATGTTTTTTTATCTCCCACGATTATTTGTTTATCACGCGCAATATGCGGATAAATTGGAGTTTGTAGAAATTGTCAAGCTCCAGGAAATGCGGCTGTATAAATATATTGGTTTGCCCGCATTAGTGCTTACTCTGCTTAGCGGAGGAGTGATGATAGCACTTAATCCTGCATTATTTAAAGTGGCTGATTCTGGCTTATGGCTTCATATTAAGCTTATATTTGTGCTTTTATTTGTGATTTATCATTTTGTATGTGGATATTTTATTAAGACTTTGGATAAAGGCACTTGCACCAAAAGCCATACATTTTTTAGAATCTTTAATGAGATTCCCACACTTTTAGTTATTGTGATTGTCTTTTTGGCAGTGTGTAAGCCATTTTAGGAGACAATAAATGGCAAAATTATGGGGAGGACGCTTTGAATTAGATTCAAGTGCGCTTTTAGAGGAATTTAACGCTTCAATTTTCTTTGATAAGCAGCTATGGCAAGAAGATATAAAAGGTTCAAAAGCTCACGCAAAAATGCTTCATAAAATTGGCGTTTTGAGTGAGGAAGAAACACAAGAAATTATCAATGGACTTGAAATTATTGCACAGCGCATTAGTAGAGGTGAGTTTGTATTTAATGCAAGTGATGAAGATATACATATGGCAATAGAATCTGCTCTTACTGCACTTATTGGTGATGTAGGTAAAAAGCTTCATACTGCACGTAGCCGTAATGACCAAGTGGCACTTGATTTTAGGTTATATGTGTTAAAAAGCAATAAGGAGATTGTTAATTTGCTTTTAGAGCTTATGGCATCTATCCTTGCAATAGCAAAAGTGCATACTAGCACGATTATGCCGGGTATGACGCATTTACAACACGCACAACCGATTAATTTTGGTTTTGCTCTTGTAGCGTGGGCTTGTAATTTTAAACGAGATGTGGAACGATTATTGAGTGATTATACACGAAATAATAAATGTCCGCTTGGTAGTGGTGCATTAGCAGGCACACCTTATGGCAATGATAGAATCTTCCTTACCCAAGAGTTAGGGTTTGACGAACCTACGCTTAATGCAATGGATTCAGTAAGTGATAGAGATTTTGCCCTTGATATGCTTTATTCCCTTTCTATGATAATGATGCACATTTCTCGTGTGGCAGAGGAGCTTGTGCTGTGGAGTAGCTCGGAATTTAAATTTATCTCTTTAAGTGATGAATATGCTACGGGAAGCTCTATAATGCCACAAAAAAAGAATCCTGATGTGCCTGAACTTTTGCGCGGAAAGAGTGGGCGCGTGTATGGGGAGCTTATGGGACTGCTTTGTGTAATGAAAGGATTACCCTTTGCTTATAATAAAGATACGCAAGAGGATAAAGAGGGCGTGTTTGATGCACTTAAAAATGTGGGGCTTTGCCTTAGAATCCTCAAAGAATGCCTTAAAACGATGAGTATTCACCCTGAAAATATGTATAAAATGGCGAAAATTGGACATTTGAGTGCTACTGATTTGGCAGATTTTTTAGTGCGTGAGTGTGGTGTAGCATTCCGTGATGCACATCATATCACCGGGCAAGTCGTAGCGTATGCAGAGAGCAAAGGTGTAGATATAAGCGATTTATCCGAAGAAGAGATTATGGGTGTGGATTCTCGGATTAAACAAGGTGTAAAAGCTGTGCTGTGTTTAGAGTATTCTATGAATGCACGTAATACTCTTGGTGGCACAGCAGTAACACAAACTTGTCATCAAATTGAGGTGCTTGAATCTTTTGTGCGTGAGCAAATGGCGTGTTTGCAAGTAGGAAGGGGTAAAAATGAGTGAAAAACAAGAACAAATTGTAAATATGTTTAATGATATTGCTCCGAGCTATGATAGGGCAAATCGCGTGATGAGTTTGGGTATTGATGTGAGTTGGCGTAAAGAGGCTTGCAAGAAAGCTTATGAGGCTTTGGGCAAAGATGAAATTCAGTGTGTGCTTGATGTGGCGTGTGGCACAGGTGATATGTTATTGCATTGGCATAATGAGGCACAAAAGGCACATAAACATATCACACAAATGCGTGGAATTGACCCTTCTAGTGGTATGCTTGATGTAGCTAGAAAGAAACTTACACCATTTTTTACATCTGATACTTTAATGCTTGATATTGGCGAAGCAAAGGCATTATGTGTAGAATCCCAAAGTGTAGATATTCTCTCAATTGCTTATGGATTACGCAATGTCGTAGAGCTTGATAAAGCACTTGATGAATTTGTGCGTGTGCTTAAAAGTGGGGGTGTTCTTGTAATTTTAGAATTTATGAACAACAAGCCTAGAGGATTACTTGATATATTTATGCGCTTTTATACGCGCAAGATTCTTCCTGTAGTGGGGGGGATTATTTCTCGTAATTATGGAGCCTATAAGTATTTACCAAATTCTATTGAGGGTTTTGTAAGCAGCGAAGAACTCGCAAATAAACTCTTACAGAGGGGAGTGAAAAGTTATTTTATTAAAGGATATAGTGCTAATATTTCTACACTCTATGTAGGAGTGAAGGTATAAATGCGTAAAAGTGATTTAAAAAATTTATTTTAGTAACAAAGTTATTCTTTTGCTTTACTTTTTAAGGGGTTATTTACAAAAATATCTTACCATAAGAAAGGCTAAATGAGAGCAAAAAGCATAATCCCCAATAGCGCAAGCATATTTAAGGTTTTTAAAACCTAGCCCAGAGCGTGGGTATTAAGAAGGAGTGAGGGAATGAGTGAGGATTCTGAAGTAGTCTTAGTAGGTGGAGGCATAATGAGTTTGACTTTGGCAGCAATGCTAAGGGAGCTCAAACCTTCTTTACATATCAGCGTGTATGAAATGTTTGAGGATTTAGCTACTGAAAGTAGTTCGGTATGGAACAATGCAGGAACAGGACATCAAGCACTTTGTGAGCTTAACTATACGCCACAAAAAGAAGATGGAAGTATTGATGTTTCAAAAGCATTAAAGATTAATCAGCAATTTGAATTAAGTAAAGAATTTTGGGCATATTGTATTAGAAAGCAGATTCTCAAAGGTGCTCATACTTTTTTGAATCCTGTGCCACATTTGAGCTTTGTCGTTGATGATATTGTGCCTTATTTGAAAAAACGTTATGAAACACTTAAAGATTCTCCGCTTTTTAAAAATATGATTTATACTGAAGATAGAGAGCAGATTAAAGAATGGGCGCCACTTTTACTTGAGGGACGAGGCGAGACACAAAAGATGGCAGTTACTTATATGGCTGGTGGAAGTGATGTTGATTTTGGTGAAATTGCACGGCAGTTTGGAGAAAAATTAAGCCAAAAAGAGGGTTTTGATGTTTATACTCATCATAAAGTGCGTGATTTAACCAAAGAGGGCAATATATGGTTATTAGATGTTATTGATACTAAAAGCTATGAGAGAAAACAAGTAAAGGCAAAATTTGTATTTTTAGGTGCGGGGGGAGGTTCTTTTCCGCTCTTGCAAAAAAGTGGCATACCCGAAGGGCGCGGCTATGGCGGATTCCCTGTGGGTGGTTTATGGCTTATATGTAATAATCGCGAAATTATTGAAAAACATAATGCTAAGATTTATGGTAAAGCATCTATTGGCGACCCGCCTATGTCTGTGCCACATTTAGATACGCGTATTATCAGGGGCAAAAAAGAATTGCTTTTTGGACCTTATGCAGGATTTAATACGAAATTTCTTAAAAAAGGAAGTTTTTTTGATTTTCCCTCATCAATCCGTTTAAATAATTTTATTCCTATGATTCAAGCAGGTATTGACAATGTGCCATTGACAATTTACCTTATTAAGCAGATTCTCTCAACTGATAGAATGCGTATGCGTAAGCTTGAAGTATTTTTCCCTGCGGCGCAGTTTCCAGATTGGAATGCGCAGTTTGCAGGGCAAAGGGTGCAAGTAATTAAAAAAGATAAAAATGGTAGAGGAAGTTTGCAATTTGGCACGGAAGTGATTACTTCTAGCGATGGCTCTCTTGCAGCATTACTTGGAGCTTCACCGGGAGCTTCAACGGTGGTAGATATTATGTTAGAAGTGCTTAAACGTTGCTTTGGTGATGAAATGAAAACAAGCGCTTGGCAAGATAAACTTGCTGAAATGGTGCCTTCTTATAATCGTTCTCTTGAGGAAAATATTACTCATTTTAATGAATGTCGTTTAAAAACAGCCCAAACGCTTCATTTGCCTTTTGATGAAATTTGAATCTAAAACACAGTAGCTTTTTAGAAGCTTAAAAAAACCCTAAAAGGGTATTATAAATGTAATTTGTTTGTTTAGAGTTAATGTATATAATTCTCATTTATTTTTGATTATGGGGAAAATAATGAAATATCTTGATGTGCGTTTGCCAGAGTTTGCAAATGAATTTCAACAAGTCTTATCTCGTGGAAAAATGGATATGAAAGAAGTTTCATCTCTTGTGCAAGAATTGCTTGATGAGATTCGCACAGAGGGCTTAGATGCTCTAAAGAAGCATATTGCTCGTTTTGATAAATGGGAGGTAAAAAGTTTTGAAGATTTGCGTATCTCGCCAAAAGAGTGTCTTAATGCCTATAATCAGCTTTCTTCAGAATTAAAATCTGCACTTCATCTTGCTTATGATAGAATCTATGCTTTTCATCGCAAACAAAAAATGCAAAGTTGGATTGATTGTGAGGAAAATGGAAGCATACTTGGTTCAAAATTTACTCCAATGGAGCGTGCAGGATTATACATTCCCGGTGGTAAAGCAGCTTACCCAAGCTCACTTTTGATGAATGCTATTCCTGCGATTGTTGCAGGAGTTAAAGAGATTATTGTATGTTCTCCTACACCGCATAATCAAGCTAATCCCCTTGTGCTTGCAGCATTACATTTGTGCGGTATTACTGAAGTATATAAGGTTGGTGGTGCGAGTGCCATAGGGCTTATGGCTTATGGCTGCAAAGAGATTCCTAAAGTTGATGTTATTACTGGTCCGGGCAATATTTTTGTTGCTTGTGCCAAAAAACTTGTTTTTGGCGAGGTAAATATTGATATGGTTGCAGGTCCAAGCGAGATAGCAATTATTGCAGATTCTCAAGCTAATCCGCTTTACATTGCCTATGATTTGCTTTCCCAAGCTGAACACGATGAAATGGCAAGTTCCATACTCATAAGCGATAGTGCCCCACTTATAGAATCTGTGCAAAAACATATTGAACAGATTTTACCCTCAATGCCTAGAGCAGAGATTGCAGGAGCGAGTATTAAAAATCGTGCAGTTATGATATATACGCGCAATTTACAAGAAAGTATAGAGATTGCTAATGCCATTGCTCCCGAACATTTAGAAGTTCTTACAACCACTCCATTTGATACGCTTCCTTATATTAAACACGCAGGAGCTATTTTCTTAGGAGAGCATTCAAGTGAGCCTATTGGAGACTATCTTGCAGGTCCTAATCATACGCTTCCCACAGGCGGAAGTGCGCGTTTCTTTTCACCGCTTGGAGTGGAGCATTTTATGAAAAAAAGTTCAATTATTGCTTTTTCAGCTACTGCATTAGAAGAAGTTGGGGAATCTTGCGCACTTTTGGCTCAAAGTGAATCTTTATCTGCTCACGCTCAAGCGGTTTTAACAAGATTAGATTCTATTAAATCAAAGAGGGAGTAGTTTATGGACGCATTTTTTGAGGGCACGCCATTGCAAAAGTGGCAAGAGATTATCCTTAATGCTTCGCCTACTTTAGTAGGATTGGAGCTTGAGGCTTTGTTAGAACGTATAGCTGTATATGAAGCACTTTTAGAACATCAAGGTATAGATATAGAATCTGCATTTGTCAATTATCGTTTTGATGAGACTCATAAGGAAGCATTGCGTGTGGCAAAAGATAATCTTGCCATAGAATCAATGGCAAAAATATTGGGCAATTATGAATAAAATCTTTTTATTTTTTACTCCTTTTTTGCTTTCTTGTGCGGCGTATGCCCTAGCTCCTATTTGGGCGTGGGAAAAAGACTTATCACTTGAAAAAGAGCAAGTTTATAAGGCTAACTTTAGTGTAGGTGCAGTGCAAAAAGAACTTGAGTTTCGTTGGACACTTTATAAAAATTATGGGCTTATACTTCATATTCGTTATGATAAATTTAATCATCAAGTGCTTCTCTATACAGATTATCAACGCAATGCTTATAAAATATCACTTGGAAGAGGCAATAGCTCACAAAAAGATGACCCACATTTAATTATGTATTTTAAGGAATTTGCTGATAAGGATAAAAAAGCACATTTAAAGCTCTATATTGAGGGGCAAGGTGCAGCAGTGCTTGATGAGAGCATTTCGCCAAGTAAAGATAAAAAAGAAGACGAAGAGGCAGAAGAAGATACTACTCAAGGACAAGCATCGTGAATATACAATTTGCACTTGAACGCATTAAGGCATATATTCATACTTACGTCCAAGAGTGTAAAAATGAAGAAGTAAATGCTTTATATGGACATTTAAGTTATGGGAAAATGCTTCGTAGCAAACTTTTGCTTTCTATTAGTGATATGAACGAAGATGCTTTAAGAGTGTGTGCCTTAATTGAAATGATACAAAGTGCCTCACTTTTGCACGATGATGTGATTGATGAATCTCTTACAAGACGCGGTATTCCATCTATTAATGCTACTTTTGGTAATAAAAATGCCATAATGCTGGGCGATGTGCTTTATTCTAAGGCATTTTATGAGCTAAGCTGTCTTGATGTCAGATTAGCTCAAAGTGTTTCTTCAGCTGTTGTTCGGCTTTCTGTGGGTGAAATTGAAGATGTAAAACTTTCACTTTCTTTTCATACAGATAAGGAGCGATATATTCGTATGTGTGCAGATAAAACAGCCGCACTTATTGTGGCTGCTGCGGAATGTGGTGCGATTTTAAAGGGTTTAAATAAAAATATTTATAGAATCTATGGTGAAAATTTAGGCATTGCTTTTCAAATAATTGATGATATTTTAGATATCACTCAAGATTCCCAAACACTTGGTAAGCCTTCAATGAGTGATTTTAAAGAAGGTAAAACGACTCTTCCTTATATGTATTTATATGAACATTTAAATGCAGATGAGCGTTCAAAATTGCTTGAGTGCTATGGTGTGCATCTTAATGAGGAAAAACAAGCGTGGATAAGAATGCAATTGCAAAAATATAATATCATCGCTCAAAGTGTCGCAGATGCTCAATATTATGCTAATAAAGCCATTCAATCTATTGTAAATGAGGGCAATGAGAAGCTTAAAGATATTGTTACACAAATGATTGAGAGGACATTTTAGGGAGGATAGAATGCAAGAAAAAATGGAAGTGCAATATATGGTGGTAAGTTTTTCACACAAAAATGTAGATATTGCTACGCGTGAGAAACTGAGTTTTAGCCAAGAAGAGATTGTGCCATTTTTGCAAGAGATTAATGTATGCGATAGTATTAGGGAGAGTATTTTACTTTGCACTTGTAATCGTGTGGAGCTTTATGTAAGTATGATTGATAAAAAAAGAGCAAGAGAACATATCTATGAATGTTTTTGCACACATAAGAATATAGCATTAGAGGATATAAAAAATATTGCACTTATGCGTTTAAACCAATATGCGATTTATCATATTTTTAGTGTGGCTTCAAGCCTTGATAGTTTGGTTATAGGTGAGACACAGATTACAGGACAACTTAAGCTTGCTTATAAACTTGCCTTTGAGAATGCGCTTTGTGCCAAAGATATGACTCGTCTTATGCACTTTGCCTTTAAGTGTGCTGCAAGCGTGCGAAAAGAGACAGATATTTCAGCTCATAGTGTATCGGTAGCTTCTACGGCAGTGCGTATGGCAGAACAAAAACTTGCTTTGTGTGATAAAACTTTAGAGAATCTGCCTGTTTTAGTTATCGGCAGTGGCGAAATGGGGCGTCTTGCGTGTAAGCATCTCCAAAATGCTAACGCTCAAATTACGCTTGTTAGTCGCACAAAAGAAAATGCACGCAAACTTGCCTTAGAACTTGACTCTAGTATAAATATAGAATCTTGGGAGCATTTAGAGCAACTTTTAGGGCAATATGAAGTGCTTTTTAGCGCTACGAGTGCTCCAAATTGTATTATTCAATCAAAGATGGTGCAAGTGAGCCAAAAGCAAAGATGGTGGTTTGATTTGGCTTTGCCGCGTGATATAGAAATTATACAAATGGAAAATTTACATATTTTTTGTGTTGATGATTTGGAAGAAATTGTGCAAGAGCATAAAAATGCGCGTGAAGATAGTGCAAAAAAAGCACAAAAGATTCTTGAACGTTATAGTGTAGAATTTTTTAAATGGCTTCAAACTTTGGGGATTGACCCTATCATTAAACATATTCGTTATCTTGCCAAACAATCTGCCCTCAAAGAGCTTGATAGAGCGGTAAAAAAAGGATTTTTACCCGCTTCGTATCAACAAAATGTAGAGAAGATTTTGCACGGAGCTTTTAATACCTTTTTGCATCAACCAACAATACGGCTTAAGCAAGCAAGTGAGAATCCTCAAGGCGACCCTATTATTGAAGCAATGAAAAATGTGTTTGATATTAGTGATGATGTTGTTATGCTCAATGGCTATAAATGTGAGAAAGACACCATTTTTTAAAGGAATACTATGAGGTTTTCACAACTTTTTGTAAATACTCTTAAAGAATCTCCCAAAGATGCAGTGCTTAAAAGTCATCAATATCTTATTCGTGGGGGCTTTATACAGCAAATCGGCAGTGGTATTTATAATTTTTTACCCCTTGGCAAAAAACTCCTTGATAAAGTGCGCTTTATTGTTAAAGAAGAAATGGACAAGAGTGGTGCACAAGAGATTCTTATGGGATTTGTTACTCCTGCAGAGCTATGGAGAGAATCTGGGCGTTATGAACAATATGGCAGGGAGCTTTTGCGTTTTGTAGATAGAAAAGAGAATGAATTTGTGCTTGGACCTACGCACGAGGAAGTCATAACGCATATTGCAAAAAATACGATTAAAAGCTATAAGCAACTCCCGCTTCATCTTTATCAGATTCATAGTAAATTTCGTGATGAACTGCGTCCGCGATTTGGACTTATGCGTGGGCGTGAGTTTATTATGAAAGATGGATATAGTTTTCATAGTAATTATGCGGATTTGGATAGAGAGTTTGATGTTATGGAGGCGACATATAAAAGGATTTTGCAAAGAATGGGCTTAAAGTTTAAAGTTGTAGAGGCAGATTCTGGAGCAATTGGTGGAAGCGGAAGTAAAGAATTTATGGTATTAGCGCCTTGCGGAGAGGATACTATTGTCGTATGTAAGGGTTGTGAATATGGTGCAAATATTGAAGCAAGTAAAAGAGCGCCACGCACTGCTCCGCGTCCAAATGAAATAAGATATGATAGCAATGCACCCCAGGCGGCTTTTGCACGATTTTTTACTCCTGATATAAAGAATATAGAATCTTTAAGCGCATTTTTTAAGGTTGATAAGTTTTGGACAATCAAAGCAATAGTAAAAAAAGCAATCAAAGCAAATAATGAAGGTGAATTGGTGTATTTTTTTGTGCGTGGTGATGATGAGGGTGAAGAAACAAAAATGCTCAATGCCATAAATAAACATACAAATTGTTATCTTGCCTTAGAAGATGCGAGTGTAGAGGAGATTCAAGCAGCTGGATTAGAAGTAGGATTTATTGGGGCTTATGGGTTGCGTCATATTACTCAAGCTACACATATCTATTTTGATGAGAGTTTAAGGGACGCCTCAAATCTCATCTGCGGAGCAAATGAGAAGGATTATCATTTCGTGGGTGTAGATTTAAGCACATTTGAAGGCTTAGAATATGCCGATATAGCTCAAAGTAAAGAGGGAGATTTATGTCCTAAGTGTGCCCAAGAGCTTTATTATACTAAAGGTATAGAAGTTGGACATATTTTTAAATTAGGTGACAAATATTCGCGTGCAATGAATGCGCAATTTTTGGATAACGATGGCAAGACACAACCGCTTATTATGGGCTGCTATGGCTTTGGAATCTCGCGTATTTTGCCTGCGATATTAGAGCAAAAAAGCGATGATTTAGGCTGTGTATGGAGCAAAGAAGTGAGTGTTTTTGATATAGCTATTATTATTTCAAACACTAAAGATTCTGTGCAAAATGATTTTGGTAGTGCTTTATATGAGATATTGAGTGCGCGTGGCATTGATGTTTTGTTAGATGAGCGAGATGAGCGATTTGGTGTGAAGATGAAAGATTTTGAATTGCTTGGTTTTCATTCTGCTTTGATTGTAGGTAAGGGTTTAAATGAGGGCAAAGTAGAGTTGATTAAACGCGAAGGCTTAAAAAAATATGAGCTTTGTACCACTGATAAAGAAATATTGCTTGAAGAGATTCTCAAAATCATAGCATAAGGAGTGGATATGGCAAAGCAGAGCGGAGCAGATAGAGAGCTAGTTATTGGCTCACGTGGAAGTATATTGGCTTTATGGCAAGCTGAATATATCAAGTCTTGCCTTAAAGCTCAATGTGGTTTGCAATCTCGCATACAAATTATTAAAACTCGTGGTGATAAAATTCTTGATGTGCCTTTGGCAAAAATAGGTGGAAAGGGGCTTTTTACTAAAGAGTTAGAAGAAATGCTTTTAAGCAAAGATATTGATTTGGCTGTGCATAGCCTCAAAGATGTGCCTGTAGAATTTGTGCCTGAACTCGATTTAGCAGCTATTACTCAACGTGAGAGTGCAAATGATTGTTTTTTGAGTGTAAATTATCCCAATCTTAATGCTTTACCACAAGGAGCAAAAGTAGGGACAACTTCCCTACGCCGCTCAATGCAGATTAAAAAATATCGCTCTGATTTAGATACATTAAGTTTGCGTGGCAATGTGCAAACACGACTAGAGAAACTCCATAATGGTGCATTTGATGCAATTATCCTCGCTCAAGCAGGAGTGAATAGGCTTAAAATCAATACACAAGATGTGCGCTATATCGTGCCCTTAGATTTTATGATACCTGCGATGGGGCAGGGTGCGCTTGGAATAGAAATGCGTAAGGATTCTATATTTTTTGATAGAATTGCTGTGCTTAATGATAAGCAGAGTGCGCTTTGTGTGAGTGCAGAAAGGGCTTTTGTGCGGACATTAGAGGGTGGGTGTCAAGTGCCAATAGGCGTGTATGCACAATTTAGCAATAATAAACTCACACTTCAAGCTATAGTAGGACTGCCTGATGGAAGTGAAGTATTACAAGATAGTGTCGAGGATTCTATAAATATAGATGATATAAATGCAAGCGAGAATCTAGGTATAGCATTTGCACAAAAATTTATTGATAAAGGTGCAAAAGAACTTCTTGAGCGAGCAGCAAAAATAGCATTTGCATAAAAATTAAAACCAAAATCCCAAAAATAGTGTAATGTTACAATTTTAAATATAACTTAGTTTTTCTGTTCAAAATTTTTTGCTTTTAAGCAAAAATCGGTGGGCAGGGGGGTAAAATCAGGTCTGCATTTAATGCAAAATATCAATAAAAGGTGGTTGCACAATGGAAAACAAAATAATGAAAAAATGCGCAGTAAGTTTAGCTTTATCTTTGACTTTTATAGCTTCTAATGGAATAGCAGAAGAAAGTGGATTATTCATTGGTGTTGGCACAGGTTATGGGCAAAGCGAAATCAAATCTAATAACACGAAAACAAAGCTTGATGGCTTGAGCTTTGAGACTATCGTTGGGTATAAATCATTTCTTACTCCTGCTTTTGGTATGCGTTATTATATAAACTTTGCTTATTCAAATGCAGAACAAAAGAATGACTTAAAGCCAAAAATTATAATGAATTATGGACTAAATGCAGATATGCTTTATAATGTAGTGGCGAGTGAAAGTGTGAATCTCGGTGCATTTGTGGGTGTAGGCGTTGGTGCAAATACTTGGGCTGCAAAAAATAATGAAGATTTTAAGGCAAAAACAGGTTTTAATGTCGCACTTAATGCTGGTTTAAGAAGTCAATTTGGCAAACATCACGGCATAGAAATTGTAGCTCGTGTGCCTTTTATAGATACGACATTAGAAAATGATAGAATAACAGGTGCTAAACAAACAGGCTCACATATTTATAATGTTGGTGCACGTTATATTTTAAGCTTCTAAGAGTTGCTTAGATTCTTTAATGGGGGGGCAAATGCCTCCACCCTTTTAATAGAGTTATACTTCTGTGGTGCTGATACCATATTTTTCTTCAAGCTTTTTGCCAAAATTTGTGCCAAAGCCTTCGCAAAAGCGCATTCCATAGAGTAATACAAACCACGATACATAAATCCATAACATCATAAAAAGAAAAATAGCAATAGGTCCATATACGCTTTTATAGGTTTGATTGTAAAATACATAATATACAAAAGCCCATTTTGTGAGTAGCCATACACTTGTGGTTAATAGGCTTGAACTAAAGAGTGCAAGAAGCTTAAGAGGTTTGTTTGCAGAGAGCTTAAAGAGCAAGAAAAACATAGCCCACGTAAGCAAATAAGGTATTAAGTCAAATAAAAGGCTTAAATCTGCTGTGCCTTTGAGTGTTTTTTGCACTTCGCCGCTAAAATAAATTGAAAAAGCAAGCACTATTGGGAAAAGCGTAATCATCGTCCAATACATTAGAAGAGAATCAAAAAACTTGCGAGGTGTTGAATTAAACATTTTTGCTGCGATGTATTCATAATTGCGAAAAAACATTATAGATGCTACAAGCGTATATCCAAGCCCCATCATACCTAGTGCCGAGCTATTTTTCATAAAAGTATCAAGATAGCTAGAAATCACATCAGTATGCGTGGGTAGAATATTAGAAAGTATGAGTGTGCGGATTTGCTCAATTTGAGATTGAAAATTAGGTAGATTCATTACAATAGAAAAAACAATCATTAAAAGTGGAATAATTGCAAAAACTGTGTAAAAACTAAGCGAAGCTGCATAAAAGCTTAATTCTTTGTCGGCGACAAAATCCCAAATACTTTTTATCTTATTCCATAATATATCAAAAAGGCTACGTGATTTGCACCAAAGATTGGCAACAAGCTGTTCTTTTTGGATAGATGGCATAGAGAATCTCCTTAGTGGCAGTTTGTTGCAGCGACATAGCCATAAGATTCTATCATTGCTACATCATCTTTAGGTGCTTTGCCATCAGTGGTGAGGTAATCGCCTAGCACCACGCCATTAATTCCTGCTTCAAAAAGTGGCTTTTGGTTATCACCAAAGACTGCCTCTCGCCCTCCCGCAATCATTAAGCGTGTATTTGGGAGATATTCACGCGCAAGAGTTACGCATTCTAGCGCTTCTTGTGGGCTAAGAGTTTGCATAGGTAAAGGTAGAGATTCATTAGCGATATAAAAATTAAGGGGAGATGTATGAGGGGAGAGGATCTGTAAATGTTTAAGCAGTTCTATTCTATCTCCCCAACTTTCACCTAAGCCGAAAATGCCTCCAGATAATAGTCCTAGCTCTGCTTTAAGAGTATTTTCGCAGGTTTCAAATCGCTCTTTCCAAGTGTGTGTAGTGCAAATGTGTGGAAAAAACTCTTTAGAAGTTTCCAAATTGTGATTATAACTATCCACGCCATTGGTTTTAAGGTATTTAAGAGAATCTACATCTGCACTACCACAGCACGCGATAATATGTAAGCCTAAATCTGCTTTTTTAATTGCATTTGCAGCTTTAGCAATATATTCACATTTTTGGGATTCTAAACTGCGTCCTGCGGTTACAAGGCAAAATCCTAATGCACCATATTCGCGCAATGTTTTTGCTTCTTGCACAATTTTATCAATGCTTTTGTTTTTGTATCTTTGAATCTGTGTGCCATAATGCGCACTTTGGGTGCAGTATTTGCAATCTTCTGGACAATCTCCAGAGCTAACATTGCAAATACTGCATAGGAATATTTCATTACTTATTTTTTGCATAACTTACCTTATTGTGTTGAGATAATGCTATTGTAGCAAAAAGTCTTTAAAAGTTCTAATGTGATAGAATGATTTAATTGTTTTGAGGAGATGGAGTGAGAGCTTTAGAAGTAAGTGAGATTAACGCACAAATTAAAAGTATTTTAGAATCTACTTTTATGGATATTTGTGTGCGTGGCGAAATAAGTAATGTAACAATTCATACAAGCGGACATATTTATCTCACTCTTAAAGATGAAAGCTCAAGCGTGCGTTGTGTGATGTTTAAAGGCAATGTGCGTAACTTGAAAATAAAGCTTGAAGTAGGACAAAGTGTGCTTATAATGGGCTCACTTAGTGTCTATGTGCCCAAAGGAGAATATCAGATTCTTTGTAAAAGCATCACACTTGCAGGTTTAGGCGAACTCTCTCAAGCGTATGAAGCCCTTAAGACAAAGCTTGGTGCAAAGGGATATTTTGAATCTACTCATAAAAAGCCTTTACCACGCTTCCCTAAACGTATTGCTTTGCTCACTTCTGCCACAGGTGCGGCAAAAGAGGATATGCTCAAAGTAGCTCGTAAGCGTTGGAATCTTGTGCATATTACGCTTTTTAATACACTTGTGCAAGGTGAAGGAGCAAAAGATTCTATAGTAGAGAATCTAAAACGAGCTGATAGTTTTTTTGGCACATCTGAAAGCTTTGATGTTATTGTCTTAGGGAGAGGTGGAGGAAGTATGGAGGATATGTGGGCATTTAATGAAGAATGCGTAGCAGATGCCATTTATTCTGCACACACACCTATTATTTCTGCTGTGGGACACGAGGTTGATGTATTTATAAGTGATTTTGTCGCCGATGTGCGAGCTCCTACGCCTTCAGCGGCTATGGAAATACTTTTGCCTGACAAAAACGAATATTTGCGTGTGCTTGATGAAATAATGAATAGTTATTTTTATGCCCTAAAGCAGCAATTTGTGCTTAAAAGTCAAGCATTAGAGCGAATGCGAGAATATTTTAAGCTTTATAATTTTGAGCAGCGCTATTGTGCTAAGGTTGAGCAAATCAATATTTTTCAACAAATGATGCGAGATTCTATGAATGCAGTACTTGAGGATAAAATGCTAAAATATGAACATATATTTTTATCTCTTAATGCTCGGTGTGAGGAGAAATTTCAGCAATGTCAATATGAATATGAGCGTATATTGGAGGTGTTTAATGCTTTGAATCCACACTCACTTTCCACTCGTGGGTATGCACAAATAAGTAAAGAAGGGAAACCTTGTAGATTAAGTGATATTGATATAAATGAAGAATTTTATTTAAGTGATATGACACATTCTATTTTAGCAAAGCGTTTGCAATGAATTAAACTTTTATTAATGCACACTTCCTACTGAAGTAAAACGCGTTTTGCTTAAAAAGGCTGGAATTGAGTTCCAAATAAAAACAAGCAAAAGACGTTGGACATCTTCAGTGTGCATAAATTTATGTTTAGCGAGCACTTGGCAGGTAAGAAAATCAAAATATGTTTTGCCTGCACCTTTATCATCAAGATATGCTTTTTCAAAATCTCCACCAAAATATCGTGCTGCATTACTAAGACTAATTTCTTTTCGGGCAAGGGTTTGTGTAAAGTTATCAGGTGAAGTATTGCTAGGAAAATTATTTATGCGTGAGGTAAGGAAAGTTAAAAGCTTGTCTTCAATGCTGCGCATAAGTTCTAAAAATATTATGCTTGCTTTATCAGTTTGCTCTCTTAAGCGAATGGCTTTTTCAAGAGTGTTTGCTTGAGAACCTTTGAGCAAAACTGAAGCAATTTGGGTAATTTTGGGTTCTGATAAAATATTAATAACACTTTGTTTTTTAGCAAATCCAGCTGTGTAGGAGCGTTTAATATTATCAATAGCTTTATCAATGCTATCTTGCTCAAACATTATATTAAACATTGCAAATTCTTCTTGAGGGAGCATATGCTGTAAATCTTCTTTGTAGTTTGGGTTTGCTACAAATCCCTTTTCTTTTAACACATAAAACTTACGCACTAGAGTATCTATGGTATTAAACTGCATAATGCCCTCCCAAAGTGTTTGAGAATCTTAGATTCTAAAATCGGTGGAAACATATTTTTTTCAAATCAAAGAATCTTATCCTAAAACAATAGATGTTTCTGTTTTAGGTATGATTTCACCGATAATATTTGCGTGTATGATACCTGCTTTGTGTAATTCATCAACAAATGATTTTGCTTGATTAAAAGGAAGTGCAAAGAGGAGACCACCAGAAGTTTGTGCATCATAATAAAAAATATCATCTTCAAGTGTGCATTGTATCTGCACTTGAGATTGTAAAGCTTTTTTATTTTCATAAGAGCCACCGGGCACGATACCCATTTGAGAAAATGATTCTGTCTTGTCAAAAAGTGGGATTTGTTTGGTATAAAAAAGTATGCTTTTTTCATTTTGATTTTTTATACCTCCACACATTTCAAAAGCGTGTCCAATAAGCCCAAATCCTGTAATATCTGTGCAAGCGTGAATCTCGTAGTTTTGTGCGATACGCGCAGCATAGAGATTGAGCATAGCCATTGATTGAGTTACTTCAGTTGTTTGGGAGAACATTTGAGCTTTTATAGCAGTGGTAAGAATCCCGCTACCAAGAGGCTTTGTTAATACAAGCATATCGCCGATGTATCCAGTGTGATTGCGCCACAAACGATTCTTGTGTGCTATGCCATTGACAGCTAAGCCATATTTTTGTTCTTTATCTTTAATAGTATGTCCGCCAAGAAGTAATGCGTTAGATTCTGTAATTTTGTTTAACCCACCTTTTAAAATAGCATTTGCTACCGCACTATCAAAATGTGTATTATCCCACATAAGCAAGTTAAGCGCACTCTTGACCTCACCTCCCATTGCAAAAATATCACTTAGAGCATTAGCTGCAGCGATTTGTCCATAAAGATATGGGTCATCAACCACAGGTGTGATAAAATCCACACTTGAAAGCATAGCGTATTCATCATTTGGTGCATAGAGCATTGCACCGCAATCTTCATTGCTTTCAAATCCTGCAATGAGCAAAGAGTTTGGTTTTTGGGTAAGCTGGCTAGAGATTTGTGCGAGGTCTGACAGACCTACTTTAGCTGCTCAACCTGCGCATTGAATATGCTTTGTAAGCTGGTAATCTGCCATATAATTATCCTAAAGTGAAATGAGGCTATCGGCAAGAAGCATATTTTGCACACCTTGAATAGCATTGCCTATCATACCAACCTTGAGTCGTTCTGTAAGCGAAAAATAACTTAAACACGAACCACACGAATAAACTTCAACTCCTTGTTTTTCAAGCTCTTTGAGCACTTCCACAATTTCAGTATTATCCACTTCTTTGTTATCAGTAGTGAGTAAAACCCCACGATTAACAAAAAAAATCTTTTGTGGGAGTATATCGGTTTGAAGAAGAGATTTAATAAAGCCATTAATAAGCATACCTCCAAGTTCTCCTTCACCTACGCGGTCATTTTTAATAAGCATCATTTTGGGGATTATTTTGTCCTTATGTGCATTTTGCTTACTTGCTTTACCTTTGAGGATAATCATAAATTGCTCATCGCGCCCAAAACCTACTTCAAACTCAAAACCTTCAGTATTTAAAAAACGCATAAGATTTTCTTTAGAAGAGGGTGAATTGCCAATTATTTCATAGTTATGAAGCTTTAGAGTATGTTCATTAATGCCCAAAAGTGCTTTTTTTGCTTTTAAAACTGGCTCTGGACAGGGTAAATCTCGCACATCAATTTGTATAGTGTTGTTCATTCGTGAATCCTTAAAGTAAGCCTTTATTGTAGAATCATCATTAATCAAAGATTCTATCAAATTGGATTTTACAAATCCCTATAAAATGAAATAATATATTTTTACGAATTAAAGTCCCTTTAAAAGTTTTAGATTCACTTATTGATGCCTTGTTTTTTGAAAATAAATGTGGCAAGCCCCGCCTAGAGGGCGAAGTCTTGCATAAGGTGGAAGTTGAGATAAGTATAGATATTGTTTTTCTTATCATCAATCTTTTTAGGAGCAATTTCAAGATACTCTTGTGCGCTTGGAAGTCTTCCAAGCATTGCACATACACCGCCAAGTTCAGCGCTTCCTAGATAAACTTGTGCTCCTTTACCCATACGATTATCAAAATTACGAGTTGAGGTGGAGAATACTACCGCATTATCACGGACACGAGCTTGATTACCCATACACAAGCTACAACCTGGTGCTTCTAATCTTGCTCCTGCTGCACCAAAAAGCGAGAAATATCCTTCTTTGGTAAGCTGTTTTTCGTCCATTTTTGTGGGAGGTGCTATCCAAATTTGCGTCTTGCTCTGTCCTTCATTTTTAACAATTTCTCCAAATGCTCTAAAGTGCCCAATATTTGTCATACAGCTTCCAATAAATACTTCGTCAATGTTTTTTGGACGTTTAGAATCAGCGTGAATCTCACTCAAAGTTGCTACATCATCGGGGTCGTTAGGACAAGCCAAAATTGGCTCTTTAATCTCAGCAAGGTCAATCTCAATAATAGCAGCATATTCAGCATCGCTATCTGGCTCTAAAAGCACAGGGTTTGCAATCCATTCTTTCATCTTATCAGCTCTGCGTTGCAATGTTTTTGCATCTTGATAACCTTGAGCAATCATAGATTCTATAAGCTTGATATTTGAGCTTAAGTATTCGATAATGGGTTCTTTATTAAGACGCACACTACACGCAGCTGAGCTTCTTTCGGCACTTGCATCACTAAGCTCAAAGGCTTGCTCTACTTTTAAGTCTCCCAAACCTTCAATTTCAAGAATCCGCCCACTAAAGATATTTTTTTTACCCTTTTTTTCAACGGTTAAAAGCCCTTGTTTAATTGCATAATAAGGAATTGCATTAACTAAATCCCGCAAGGTTATACCCGGATTAAGCTTACCCTTAAATCTCACAAGTACAGATTCTGGCATATCAAGAGGCATAGAACCTGTAACTGCCGCAAAAGCAATTAAGCCACTTCCTGCAGGAAAACTAATACCAATAGGGAATCTTGTATGAGAATCCCCACCTGTACCAACCGTATCAGGCAAACACATACGATTAAGCCACGAATGAATAACGCCATCTTTTGGTCGTAATGCTACACCGCCGCGTTCAGAGATAAAGTTTGGTAAAGTCGCGTGCAAACTTACATCCGCTGATTTTGGATAAGCTGCGGTATGACAGAAACTTTGAAGCACAAAATCTGCACCAAAACTTAGTGCGGCGAGTTCTTTGATTTCATCACGTGTCATTGCACCTGTAGTATCTTGGCTACCAACAGTTGTCGTTTTTGGCTCACAATAGCTTCCCGGACGCACACCTTCTACTCCACAAGCGCGTCCTACCATTTTTTGTGCTAGAGTATAGCCTTTTGTGCTTTGAGCAGGCTGTTTGGCTTCCTTGAAGACATCACTTTTACCGAGTTTAAGATATTCTCTTGCTCTGGCACTTAATCCTCTACCAATAATAAGGGGAATTCTACCCCCGGAGCGAATCTCATCAGCCAAAGTTATAGGATTTAACTTGAAAGTTGCTACAATTTTTCCTTCTTTAATAATTTCCCCTTTGAGTGTGTCAATCTCAATAATATCGCCATCTTTAAGCTCGCTCACATCAGCAACAATGGGAAGCGCACCACTATCTTCACAAGTATTAAAGAATATAGGAGCAATGACGCTTCCAATAACGATACCACCACTTTTTTTATTAGGTATAAATGGTATCTCGTTTCCAAAATGCCACATAATAGAGTTACAAGCAGATTTACGGCTACTTCCTGTGCCAACGACATCACCTACATACGCTACAACAGCATTATTTTGAGCTGCTTTTTGTTTTGCAGATTCTATACGTTGCTCAAAATTTTCAATTCGGCTCTTAAGCATAGCCTTAGCGTGCAGAGGAATATCACTTCGTGTGAAAGCATCACCAGCTGGGCTTAAATCGTCCGTATTTGTTTCGCCGTCTACTTTAAATACGCATACTTTAATTTTTTCTTTTAAGCCTTCTTTATTTTTAAACCATTCTGCTTCAGCCCAAGAATGGATAATTTCTTGAGCAAGAGGTGTATTAAGTGCAGCGATTTTTTCAAAATTATCATAGATTAAAAGTGTATGTTTGAGAGCATTAGCACAAGCTTTTGCAAGCGCATTGTCATTAAGAGAAAGTCCCTCAATAAGTGGTGCTACATTATAGCCTCCAAGCATCGTGCCTAGATAAGTTACAGCCTCGTTGGGAGTAAATCCCCAATCCTGTTTGTTTTTCAAGAGTATTTCTCCTAAAAATGCTGCCTTTAATTTAGCAGAAGCATCTACGCCCGGACTTACTCTATGTATAAGTAATTCTTTGGCAAATGTTTTTTGCTCAGAGCTTATGCTTGTATCCTTGCACATATCAATTGCACTTTGTGTTTGTGTTGTGTTAAGAGGTAGGGGTGGGATACCCTGTGCATCACGCTCACTTACGTGTGCTTTGTAGTCTTTAATGAATTGTTCAAACTCTTCCCTCATTGTGTTCTCCTTGCTACTTAAAATTTTGTTATAGAAACCAAAACCCTGTATAATGGTTTGCTCTTAAATATTGTATAATAAAAATCCTAAATAAGAAGGAAAGTAAAGTGAAAGTTATCCAAAAGATTACCCCAAAACTTCCCATTTATATATTTTTTATTTTTAAAATTCTTTATATTTATACCTACAATGGTTTTATAACAATGTTTTTGCAAGCACAGGTAAGAGATTGTATATATCATTATACACATATGTGCAAAAAGATACATAAAGTAACAGCTTGTAGAAGATTGCATAAAAAGGCAAAAATAAAATTTTGCATAATTTCTTTAGAAGGAAAGTAATGGCTCTTTTGCATACGCATTCAAAGGTTGTTAAACTCATTCGTCATTTTTTTACACCTTTACTTGATAGTCGCTATGATAAGCTTTCGCAACTTCGTTCAAATACTATTTTGGATTCTAAACATTATTATTTTGACTTCACAGCTTCCGGTCTTGCTTATAAGATAATCAACAAACGTATAGAATCTATTTTACCCTATTATGCTAATACACATTCTTATATAGCCTCTAATGCTGCTCTAATGAGCGGACTTTATGCAGAGGCAAAGGAGAGTATTTCCCATTCAATCGGGCTTAATAAAGATTTTATACTCATCGCTGGGGGTAGTGGAGCGAGTTTTAGTATTAAAAAATTTCAAGAGATTATGGGGATTTATGTGCCTCCACGCAGTTTATCACATTTACAGCATTTAAATAAAAATCTTTCTTCCACGCCAAAACTTACTTTGCTTCAACAACTTAAAGATTATGATGCACACACGCATATATTAAATTTCCCTCAAATTATTATAAGTGGGTTTGAACATCATTCTAATGAAATAAGTTACCGACAAGGGCTTTGTCATATTCATAAAATTGCTTTTGATATAGAAGGATTACCTGATATAAAGCATTTAGAAGAGATTTTGCAAAAGATAAAAAAAGAAAATAAGCACAGCACGATTATTGCTTCTTTAAGCGCAGCATCTAATGTTACAGGGATTCTCACACCATTAGAATCTTGTATAGCATTACTTAGACGCTATGGAGCTATTATTGCGCTTGATATGGCAAGCTCATCGGCTTATATGCAAGTAGATTGTGCTGATTTTGATGTGGCATTTCTTGCACCGCATAAGCTTTTGGGTGGTGTAGGCGCGTGTGGAATCTTGGCAATAAGAAAATCTTTACTTGATGCACAGATTCCTCCAAGTTTTGCTGGTGGAGGTGTGATTAAATATGCCAATGATACGACACATTGCTTCATTGATGATATAGCTTTGCGTGAAGAAGCGGGCACTCCACCTATTTTAGGCTTACTCTATGCAGCATTAGCCTATCAATTACGCAATGAAATAGGGTTAGAATGGATTAAACGAAGAGAGAATATTCTCACTCAAGCCTTTTTATATGAATTACAAAAAATCCCAGCTGTAAGTATTTATGGAGATTTATCAAAAGAAAGATTAGGTATAGTGAGCTTTAATATTGGTTCAATTTCACCACTTGATTTATGTGCGCTTTTGAGTAAAAAATTTGGCATACAAACTCGTGCAGGGTGTAGTTGTGCGGGTCCTTATGGACATTATCTTATACCTGATGGTAGCTATGAGAAAAAGCCAATGTGGCTACGAGTAAGTATCCATTATACCCACACGATAAAGGATATAGAATATCTCATTGATGCAATTAAAACTTGTGTGAAAATATTAAGAGGCTCATTTTAGATTCTATAAGTTAAGCCTTTTTTTGGCTTTCCCTACTTCTCAAGTAGTGCATATACAAAGAATGGCTATAAACCCAAAGCCTACAGGCTTTGGAGTAAAAGGCTATTAAGTTCTGTATTAAAGTCTTTAGCATTTTTTAATGTGCTACCTTCAAGAATGAGGGCAGCCCCAAAAAGTAACAAAGCACTTTGTTTGATTTTATCCTCTTGTGCGGTTTTAAGTTTTTCAAAAAGAGGGTGTGTGATATTAAGTTGAAGTGTAGGTTTAGTTTCTGGCACTTTTTGCCCCATTTGTGCCATAAGATTTGCCATCATAGGATTATTATCTTCTTTAATAAGTGTAAGTGGTGCATCACCAAGACTTGAAAGCTTCACTTCAGCAATTTGCTCTCCTAGTGCGTCTTTAAAGCCTTTGATAAGAGGCTCATAAGCATTTTGTGTTGCTTCATCAATAGATTCTTCTCCTAATTCTGCAAGAGCTTCTTTAGAATTAATACTCTTAAGCGGCACTTTATCATATTCACCTACCATTGGCATTACTATTGCATCAATTTCATCACTTAAAAGTAGCACATCAAAGCCTTTTTGTGCAAATTTTTCAAGTAAAGGAGCATTTTTAAGTGCGTCTTTATTTTCACCAAGCATATAATAAATACTTTTTTGCTCATTTCCCATAGACTCTTTATACGCTTTGAGCGAAATATATTCTGATTTAAAGCTATCAAATCTCAATAATTCTAGAATCTTTTCTTTATTTTCATAATCTCCATACAATCCCTCTTTAAGCACTTTGCCAAATTGTTCATAAAAGGTCTTATAATCTGCCTCATTTTTTGCAATATTGGTAATTTCACTTAAGATTTTCTTTGTTGAAGCAGATTTGATATTGGCGAGAATTTTATTTTGTTGGAGGATTTCACGGCTGACATTAAGTGGTAAATCCTCACTATCAATGACACCTCGCACAAATCGCAAATATGGAGGCAAAAGCTCTTTGTCATCATCGGTAATAAATACACGTTTTACATAGAGTTTCACACCTGATTGATAATCCACGCGGAAAAGGTCAAATGGGGCTTTTTGTGGGATATAAAAAAGCGTAGTGTATTCTAAATTACCCTCAACTTTGGTATGAATCCACCGCATAGGCTCATTATTATCGTGAGAGAGTGTGGCGTAAAATTCCTTATAATCTGTGTCCTTTAGCTCTGCTTTAGGGATTTTCCACAGAGCTTTAGCAGTATTGATTTGAGATTGCTTATTTTCTTTTATTTCCTTTTTATTTTCGCCTTCACCTTCAAATTTTGATTCCACAAATGCAAGATAAATAGGAAAAGCAATGTGTTCAGAATATTTATGAATAATACCTTCAATTTCCCATCGTGAAGCAAAATGAGCATCTTCTTCTCGTAGATAAAGCGTGATTTGTGTCCCTTGAGATTCTTTAACACATTCGCCAATCTCATACTCACCTTTGCCTTCACTCACCCAAGCATAGGCTTTTTCCTCTCCTGCTTTTTTGCTTTGCACTACAACACGATGAGCGACCATAAAGGCTGAATAAAAACCCACACCAAATTGCCCAATAAGTGCAGAATCTTTCTTTTTGTCTCCGCTTAATTGTGAAAGAAAGCTTTTTGTGCCAGATTTGGCAATAATACCCAGATGTTCTTTCATATCATTTTCATTCATACCTATACCATTGTCTTCTATGGTAATGGTTTTTTTCTCTTCATCAAAAGAAATATCAATGCGTGGCTCAAAAGAAAGAGTTTTAAGATTCTCTTGTGTGAGCGTGAGATATGAGAGCTTATCAAGTGCGTCAGATGCGTTACTGATAAGTTCTCGTAAAAAAATTTCTTTATGGGAATACAAAGAATGTATCATTAAATCTAAAAGCTGCGTGATTTCGGTTTGAAACTGATGTTTTGTTGCCATAATGTCTCCTAACATATAAATTAAAAAAGCAATCATAACAAAAAAAGATTAAAAATTTATAAAGTTGATATAAGTAGAATAAACTTTAATGAGTGTATATATATAAAAAAAATTATGATTTTATCTGTAATATTCTGCTTATATAGTTTAATATAGTATTATTTTATAAAATGAGTTAAGAAAATAATATTAATGTTATTTTGCGATAAAGGCATATTATTAATGAAGCTATTTGAAAAAGTTTATATAGAGCTAAGTGATTATTGCGCTCTCTCTTGTGGATTCTGCCCAAGCCATACACTCTCTAAAAGGCGTGGCACAATGGATTTAAAACTTTTTGAATCTATATGCGCGCAGATTCAGGGCAAAACACGAAGAGTATGTTTGCATTTGTTAGGCGATCCTTTAAGTGTGCAACATTTTGCAATGTATGTAAAAATACTTAGAAAGTATCATTTAAAAGTAGATTTGGTAACTACAGGATTATTTTTACGCAAAAAGCATTTTGAATTACTTTTAAATGAACCATTTGTGCAAGTTTCATTTTCTCTAAGTGCATTTTTAGCAAATCCTCATCAATTCAAAAAGGCACATTTAAAGCGTATTTTAGATTTTTGTGCCTTTAATATACATTCTCAATCACCTATTTTTGTGAATTTACGATTTCATAGTAATGATATTTTGCGCCGAGAAAACTATTTTGTGCGAATGCTTAATGAAATTGGAGCATATTTTGGTTTTTCTAATATTGATTTAAAGCAAGAGCGTTTAAAGCTTGGAAAAAAAGTATTTCTTAATCCCACACATTCTTTTGATTGGGAGATTCAAAAAGATACATTTTCACCGCCATATAATATCAATAATAAATCATCTATAAAGCCATTATGTTATGGCGCACAAAAGCAAATTGGAATTTTGAGTAATGGAGAACTTGTGCCTTGTTGCATAGATTATAATGCACAGGCAAGTTTTGGAAATTTAAAAGAGCAGAATTTGGCAGATATACTAGATTCTAAAGCATTTATAGCATTTAGTCTAAATTTGAGACAAGGCAATATACCTTGCGAATTGTGCCAAAAATGTGGATATAGATTAATTTTGCAAAATAATTATAATTGAAAATGGAATTATTTTTGCTAGAAGTCCTTGAAAGCTAGATTCTAAAAGGAATTAGAAGAGTCACTAAAGGGATTTTATGAGAAAACTAATTGTGATTGTTGTGTGTGTGCTTAGCTTAAGCGAAATTGCAAATGCAAATAATTTAGCGCGTTATCTTCTTGCAGGACACCCAAGTGGACATATGGGTATATATTACCAATATATGACAAGTGCGGCTCCTGGTTTTCTTGATGCAAATGTTTCGCTTGCTTATCAAACACAAAGACTTCGGGGATTGGCATTTGGTGGTTCTATGTGGGCTGCAACAAAGCTTTTTCAAGTGCATAATGGGGATTTCTCAAAAGTGAAAGAGAATTATATTCTTACAGAAGCGTATGCAAGCTTTGTCAATCCAAATCGTATAAGTATGTATGCAGGACGATTTAAAACTGATAGTGAATGGATTAAACATTATACACAAGGTGCAGCGGTAACTTATGAAGATGTAGAGAATCTTAAAGTAGATTTTATTTGGGCTTGGAAAAATGCCTATGTTACAGACTATCGTATGGACAGGTTTAGGAATCCTTTTGGTGGTATGGGGGCAATGTATCTTGGGGCAACAATTACTTTACCAGAATCTCCATTACAAATTACTCCTTATGTATATGCCGCACCGGGTGATTTTACTTCATTTGCATTAAAAGTGCTTGTTGCGGTGCCTGCTGGTAATGCTATACTTTATGGGAAAATGCACTTTTTATCTTTTGTGAGTGCAAATAAAGATAGAGTGATTGATACCCAAACTGCAGGTGGTGATGGTGGTTTTGTGTGGCTAGAGGGTGGAGCAAAATGGCTTGGTTTAAACACAGGTGGAGGTGTAATTTCAGTATCTCAAAATGGTGCAAGAGGTATAGATTCTTTTGGGCAGAGCAGTTATTTTGAACGAAGAGAAGGATTATTTTATAATAATGCAACAACTTTGTATGGCTTTTTAGAGTATGATTTAAAGCAGTATGTGCAGCTTGATGGAGCTATTCGCCATACAACTATTGGTTCTAAAAATATCTTTAATTGGGAAGTAGGCATCACTTCCGAGCCTCAAAATAATATTAAAATAGGAGCTAAAATTATAGGTATGATAAATAATGCCGATTTTACGCTGGATAATTCAATTTTTGCCGCTGATGGCAAGAATTATCTGCTAACCCGTGTTTTTGGACGAGTTAGTTTTTAATCTATCAAGGAGAAAATAATGAAAAAATATTATATATCGCTTGCTGTAGTATCAGCCATAGCAATGAGTGCAAACGCAGTAGAAGTTAACCCCTTTGGGCATTTAGGTGCTTTTTATCATCAAGGATTTGGTGGTTTAGGCATACAAAATAAAAATGGAAATGAAGTGCAAAGAGCTTATGCTAATGTGAGTGCAAGAGCAGGACTTGATATTGGGCTTGGCTCAAGTTTGAGTGTTGGAATTGGTGCTTGGGGTGGTTATCCAGCTTATAGCACAGGAATTGATGGTGCAGTGGGTGATATTGCATTCCCTAAAAATGGTGATATATCCGATGCGTATGTGCGTTATGATGGTGGACGATTAAGTTTTGCCCTTGGACGTTTTGATATGGGTGAATTTTATCTTGGTAAAGATGGCAAAAATTATACAGGTGTAGATTGGATTTATGGTAATGTGCAAGGTGCTGCACTCAATGTTGATGGCGGTGCGGTGAGCTTGTGGGCATATTGGAGAAATTCTCAACTGGGTGCAGGACAAGCCTATAATAGAATGGGTTATGAACTTTCAAGTTTTGATACCTATCAAAATTATAAGAATGCCTCAAAAATTGGTGAGCTTGTGAGTGCAGGATTGGATTTTGATTTTGGTGCGCTTAAAGTTTCTCCTTTTGTTTCATATCTGACAGATAAAAATACAACTACCGGGACACACGATGTCTTAAATGCTGGTGGAAAAGCAGTGCTTGATGTTGGCAGTGGTGCTTTAAGGTCATTTACTACATTGCGTGCAGTATGGGGTATGGATAATATTGTAGGCAGTGCTTCAAGCACAAGTGGACTTACATTATGGATTGATGAAGAATTGAGAATTAATGATATTTTCAAAGTTGGTCTTGGTTACATTAATCAAGGTAAAAATAATAATCTTCTTAACTACGGTGATAGAGCAAGATTTTATGGCTATCGTGGTGGTATGAGTGGTGCAGGTGTAGGAAATTTCCTTGGCTATGGTGATACTTATTATGTATTTGGTGGAGTAGAATCTCGACGCGCAGCTATTGATTTGCTTTATGCTGGTGGTGATTATGAGGAAATTTCTGCAGTTGGCTCAATTAAAATTTGGCAAGGAAACGATAAAATGTATCTTACGCTTGGAGCTGGCTATGTTGGGACAGGTAAAGCAAGTGCAAATGGCACACTTGGTAATTTAATTATTAATGGCACTAATGGTAACAAATGGCAGCATTCAGCCCTTGCATTTGTAAAATTTGGATTCTAAATATTTTAGAGTCCTATTGAGAATCCATAGGGGGCTTTTGCTCTTTATGGATTTATTCTTCTATAAAATTCACTCATTAAAGCAGGAATTAAAGCAGAGTTTGATAAAATCGCACCTTTTATTTGCAAAATTGAATCTTAAACTAAGAAGGACATTTGATGAAAAAAGGTATTCACCCAGAATATATACCCTGCAAAGTAACTTGCGTAACAAGTGGCAAACAACTTGAGGTTTTGAGCACTAAAAGTGAGCTTCGTATTGATATTTCAAGCTTTTGTCATCCTTTTTATACAGGAAGTGATAAAATCACAGATATTACAGGACGTGTTGAGAAATTCCGACAAAAATATAATATGAAATAATCCTGTGCTAATACTTGTGCCAACTCCCATAGGGAATCTTGAAGATATTACTCTGCGGGCGTTAGAGGCATTTAAACAAGCCGATATTATTTTATGCGAAGATACAAGAGTTGCAAAAAAACTCTTAGAACTTCTTATCTCTCGTTCTTTGCTTCAGATACCTACTGATATGGATTGTCAGTCTTTTATAGAATCTAAACAATTTAAATCTTTTCATTCTCATAATCAAGAGGAATTTATAGATTCTTTACATAAGGAAATGTTTGCATCTTGTGTGCTTTATTTGAGTGATGCTGGCACACCTTGTATTAGCGACCCGGGCGCGAAACTTATCTCTTATGCAATAACACACGATATTGACTTTGATGTGTTGCCCGGAGCTTGTGCACTTAATGTGGCATTTTGTGGTAGTGGTATAGAATCTACACCTTTTGTATTTGCAGGATTTTTACCACATAAAAAGACTCATAGGCATTCTAAACTGATACAGCTCTCCCATTTAGATATGGGAGATTCTTATAGTGTTATTTGTTATGAAAGCCCTCATAGAATCTTAGAAACTTTACACGATATTGCTTTACTTCTTCCTCATATACGAATTATTGTGCAAAAAGAACTCACTAAGCTCCATCAGCAGAGATATTATGGTAGCGCACAAGAAGTGATTGCCATACTCAAAGATGTTACGATTCGGGGCGAATGGGTGATTATATTTGATTTTAGCTCTTCTCACATAAAACAAGAGAAAACTTTAAGTTATGAGGATATTTTTATGCTTGATATTCCGCCAAAGATTAAAGCTAAAATCTTAAGCAAAATAAGCGGACATAGCATTAAGCAATGTTATGAAGAAATACTAAGGTGAATCAGTGATAATTTATGGAAAACAACCCATTTTGTATATTTTACACACAAATGCTTCGTGCATTGAAGAAATATATCTTGCTAAAGAGTTACCAAAGGACATATTTAAACAACTTGCGCGATTAGATAAGCCTATAAAACGTGTAGATATGAAAAAAGCACAAGCTCTTGCTCACGGAGGGAATCATCAAGGCATTTTGGCTTCTATTATACCACCAAGTCCGCTTAGCTTGAATGATCTCAAAAGCAAAGATTCTTTACTTGTGCTCTATAATGTTACTGATGTAGGGAATATCGGTTCAATTTTTCGCACTGCTTATGCTTTAGGCGTGGGAGGGGTGGTTATTTGTTTATCAAACCTTAGCCAAAAAGCCATAGAAAGTATAGCTCGTCTTTCAAGCGGTGCTTTTTTACATATGCCTTATGGTGTTTTTCCGCATATCTTTGATATAATAAATGAATTAAAAAATGCAGATTTTATGCTCATAGGTGCAGATATGCAAGGGCAGGAGAGCTGTAACGTAAAAAAGAAATGGGCTTTATTTTTAGGGAGTGAATCTGAAGGTTTATCAGCGCGATTGAAGCACAAACTTGATACAATCCTCTCCATAAAAATGGAGCACCATTTTGATTCACTCAATGTGGCAGTAGCCACGGGAATTTTAATAGATAGGATTAAAAATGCAAGGAAATAATACAAATACTACATTTCTTGATGAAGAACTTGCCAAATTGAAGGCTATTGGATTAAAGGAAATTAGCAAAAACACTAAACTTGCAAGCTCAAAGATTGAAGACGTGCTTGAAAAACGTTTTGATAAGATTGATAAGGTAAGGGCAAAAGGTTTTATTGCAATTTTAGAGCGTGAATATGAAGTAGATTTACGTGATTGGATTACTTTGCAACAACAGACACAAAAAGAAGATATTAAAAGTGTTTCGCAAGTCATTACCAAGCAAGATGAAGAGCAACGTGCTCAAAAACTACTAGATTTAGCTCAAAAAGAAGAGGAAGAAGAGAAGAAAAAGCAAGAGCAAAAAAAACATGAAAATCGTGTGCTTGATCTTGCACTTAAAGCTAAGCCTACCACAAAATCTGATAATGAATCTTATACGTGGCTCTATGCTATTTTGGTGCTTATCCTCCTTGCATTTATGGGATATTTTGCCTATAAGGCATTTATGCAAGATTATCAAAATGTGCCACCACAAGTAACGCATTCTAGCGAAGATTCTCATTCTAGTAGCGGGGAAGAAAATGAAGTTTATGATGGTATGTTTTTTGATACTACAAAACCCCTTGAGCAAACAGAATCTAACACGCAATCCACTCAGCAAACTCCACAAGAAGATACTCTAAATAAACAAGATATACAAGAATTACAATCTCAAGATATGCTCTCACCCGCTGCAGAGGAAATACCTCACCAACAACAAGAGCAAACAAGCGCAAATAATCACCCAGAGCAAAATTTCTTTTTTCAATCACAAAGCACACAACAAAATGTAGAGAGTGCAGAAAATAATGCAAGCACATCTGTGCAATTTTCGCAAAATGATAATGTTTTACATATTCGGGCCGATAATGATTTGTGGTTGGGCGTAATTAATCTTGAGACAGGGAGCAAAGAGCAATTTGCTTATAAAAGAGAATACGATATTAAACTCAATCATAAAATGCTCTTTGTTATGGGGCATAGTAGTTTTACTCTTACGCTTAATGGTAAGGATATTTCTCACGGAGCTAAACACCCTGTGAGAATGTATTATGATGGCGCAAATCTTAGCGATGTAGGCTATACACGCTTTAAACAACTCAATGGTGGTTTGGAATGGTAAGATGGATATTCATCATAAGTTTGGCTGTTTATGCGTGGGCTGACGCATTTGACGATAAAATACGAAATTTAATGGGTGAGCAAAACTATCAACTCAATGCAAACTTTATTAATAGAATCTTTGCTAACAAAAATATGTATTATACAGGTGGGCGTCTTGATATTGCTAAGATTGTTTATGCGCTTAAGAATAATGGCTTGCTTTCTTCGCGTTTTGGGCAGCCAAGTGAGGTTAAATTAAATTTTAGTGCACGCACCAGCCCTATTTTACTGACAAAAATTGGTAATAATATTCTTACAACAATGGGCTATTCATATTTTGTTATCAGTAAAGCGGAGTTGAGCAATGGCTTATCAAGCATAGAATTTTCCTTTAATACAGAGCATAGTCCCGATATGGGAATCATTATTGATGAGCTAGGAAAAAGAGGTTTTATTTGTCTTGATATTAATCGTGTGAATGCACAATTTTGGGAATATATGCTTGAGGTTAATGAGCCACGATTGCCTAATACAAAATTCCTCGCAAAGTCTGCAACTTTAAATTTACGCGAAGCATCAGGTGAATATTGGTTAGATGTGAATACAGGCGGAGATTTATATATCCAAGCCATTGATTTTCCTAAATGGAATCCAAGAGTAGTGCTTTATGATAAGAATCTTGGTATAGTAGATATGGTGAGTAATGTAGGTTCAAATGCTTCACTTAAAGTAAAGATTCCCCAAGGCGTAAAGTTTGTAATGATTACAGATTATGATAGTTCGGAAAGTCTTAAGGGTGGTATTTCTGTGAATCTCCGATAGAATCTAAATATCTAAAACAATACAGAGGAGAAAATATGTTTGATGAAATTGAGTTTGATAAAATAAAACGTTTGCCAAAGTATGTTTTTGCTGCTATTAATGAGATTAAGCTAGAAATGCGGCGCAATAATGAAGATGTGATTGATTTTTCTATGGGTAATCCTGATGGAGCAACGCCAGAGCATATTATTCAAAAGCTTTGTGAAGCTGCACAAAAGGGTAAAAATCAAGGATATTCTGTGAGTCGTGGCATTTATAAATTGCGTTTGGCGATTTGTAATTGGTATAAACGCACTTATGGAGTGGAGCTAGACCCAGAGAGTGAAGCGTGTGTAACAATGGGAAGCAAAGAGGGTTATGTGCATCTTGTTCAAGCTATTGCAAATCCCGGTGATAATGCAATCGTAGCTGAACCAGCCTATCCTATACATTATTATGCTTTTATTCTTAATGGTGCGAATGTTTCTACTTTTGGTTTAAAGTGGAATGAGCAAATGGAGCTTGATGTAGAGGATTTTTTTATCAATATTAAACGCGTATTGAAAGAAGTGATGCCGCGTCCGAAATTTGTTGTAGTTAATTTTCCTCATAATCCTACAACTATTGTTGTATATAGGGAGTTTTATGAGCGTTTAGTCGCTTTTGCCAAGCAGGAGAGATTCTATATTATTTCTGATATTGCTTATGCAGAACTCTGTTTTGATGGCTTTAAAACGCCAAGTATCCTTGAAATAGAGGGTGCTAAAGATGTAGCGGTGGAGAGTTATACATTAAGCAAAACCTATAATATGGCAGGTTGGCGTGTAGGCTTTGTAGTAGGAAATAAAAAAATTATCCAAGCCTTGCAAAAAATTAAAAGTTGGATTGATTATGGTATCTACACGCCTTTGCAAATTGCCGCTACTATTGCACTTGAGGGCGACCAATCTTGCGTAAAAGACATCAAAAATACATATGAAAAGCGTATGGAAATATTGATTAAAAGCTTTAGCGAAGCAGGCTGGGAGATGAAAAAGCCTAAAGCAAGTATGTTTATTTGGGCAAAATTACCTGAATGTGTAGGGGATATGGGAAGTTTAGAGTTCTCAAAAAGATTGCTTAAAGAGGCAAAAATTGCAGTAAGTCCGGGTGTGGGCTTTGGTGATTATGGTGAGGGCTATGTGAGAATCGCACTGATTGAAAATGAAAAACGAATTCGCCAAGCTGCACGGAATCTCAAATCATTTCTTAAACAATTTCAATAAGAGGTTTGTATGTCAAAACTTGTAGTGGGTATGGTTGGCTTTGGTGTTGTAGGAAGTAGCGTATTAAAGGCACTTTTGGCAAATCGGAATATTATTAGTGCAAGGGCTGGAAAAGAAATTGAGCTTAAGCGCATTGTAGTGCGTGATGAGGCAAAAGCTCACGCAAAGCTTAAGAATCTAAACGCCACTGATGTAAAGGTAAGCACAAATATAGATGATATTTTGCAAGATTGCGAAATTGAAGTTGTTATTGAACTTATGGGCGGTGTGGAAGTTGCTTATGAGATTGCTAAGAGGGCGTTAGAAGTAAAAAAAGCTTTTATTACTGCAAATAAAGCAATGCTTGCTTATCACCGTTATGATATAGCACCGCTTGCAAATGGTATGCCTGTGGGTTTTGAGGCAAGTGTGTGTGGTGGCATACCCATTATTCGTGCTTTGAAAGATGGTTTGAGTGCAAATCATATTCTTGCTATTCGTGGGATACTCAATGGCACGAGTAATTATATTCTCACACAAATGCAGCAATACAATCAAGATTTTTACACAGCACTTAATCAAGCACAGAATCTTGGCTACGCAGAAGCTGACCCAACACTTGATATAAGCGGTGGCGATGCAGGACATAAGCTACTTATACTTGCTTCTTTAGCGTATGGTATTAATGCGATGCCAGAGGAGATTCTCATTGAGGGTATTGAGAGTATTATGCCTGATGATATAGAGTTTGCAAATGAATTTGGCTATGTGATTAAACTTCTTGGTATTGCTAAAAAGCAAGGAAACGAAGTAGAGCTGCGTGTGCATCCGAGTATGATAAGCAAAGAAGCAATGTTAAGCAAGGTAGATAATGTAATGAATGGCATTAGTGTCATTGGGGATTATGTAGGGGAGAGTATGTATTATGGAGCAGGAGCAGGAGGTGATGCAACTGCAAGCTCTGTAGTAAGTGATATTATTGCTATTGCACGAGGGGAGAGTGCAGCAATGCTTGGATTTAGCCAACCGCTTGAAGGCAATGAGCATTTAAAGCTTAAAAGTATTGATGAGATTTACTCACAATACTACATACGACTCTATGTATGTGATAAACCCGGCGTATTGGGGCAAGTATCGCAGATTCTAGGGCAGCATAATATTTCTATTGGTGCATTTTTACAAAAAGAGACAAATGATAAAAATATCGCTAAAATGTTACTTTCCACACATCATTGCTATGAGAGGGATATTAATGCTGCACTCTTGGAGCTAGAAAGATTAGATTCTATTTCACAAAAGCCCTATAAAATGCGCATTGAATGTTGAAATAGGAGAAAAAAGGCATATAAATGAATAGCAGACACAAAGGCGCACAAGCAGAGGATTTTGCCTGTGTGTTTTTGCGTGAATGTGGTTTTGAGATTTTAGAGCGCAATTTTTTTGCTCGTTATGGTGAGATTGATATTATCGCATTAAAGGATAATGTTGTGCATTTTATTGAAGTAAAAAGTGGTGAGAGCTTTGAGCCAATTTATAATATCACACCAAGCAAGATAAAAAAGCTTACAAAAGCCATTGGATTTTATCTACTCACACATAAGATTACACAAGCATATTGTCTTGATGCGTTGATTATCAAAAATGGCGAGTGTGAATTGATTGAGAATATTACTTTGTGTTGAGCATAGAATTATTCATTTTCTTTAGGATATTTTGGATTTGTGATATTAAAATAAGCATTGATTTGTTCTTGTGGGTCTGATACATATGGAAAAATAAGCTTTGTATAAGGCGTTTCAAGACGTGAAATATGTTTAGATTCTATACTATTTACTTCAAGATATTTTCTTAATGTGTAGGAATAATAATTCGCATCATCTACTGTGTCATAAAAGTTATCTTCTCCCATTTCTTTTTTGAATCTCTCCACTTCCTCTTCAGTAAAACTCACTTCAATCACGCATTTATCACAATCTACCACAAAATCTTTTTCTTCAGGATTTGCATACCCAAAACTTAGCAAAAGCACAATAAATATTATTATTTGATTTATCTTTTGTATTGCCTTCACAGCCCATTTGTCCTTTCTAGAATCTTTTGTATTTTTGGCTGATTATTATATTTTTCTTGTAAGATTTTGTAAGCTTGTGGGAGTGGCTTACAATATTGTTTTATTTTTTCATCAAGCTCTTTTTCTCTCGCTTTGTCATATCCATATTCGCCACGAAAATAGTTACAGGCACAAGCATTTTGTATGTATGTTTCGATGTCTTGCGGGTAAAGCATTTTGGATGCTATAATACCTTGAGTGTCCTTGCCTGTTTGTTTCAAGGAGATTTCATAACTTCTATAAGTGCAAATTTTCTCCCCATTATCAAAAGCTTCTAGGTTGATTTTCACCTCTTTTGTATTTTCCCACTGCACCTTGAGAGTTTTATAGCCATAGATTTCACTTTCCTCATCATCAAGTGTTTGTGTGATATTTTCCATAGTCTTAATACTTTGTGGAAGATAATAACTCTCTGAAAAACCAATTTTCATTTCTCCATATGCTTCTGTAATATTTGTATCTGTGAAGCTTTTTTCTTTTTCTATCTGTGCAAATAAGCTATTGCAGCAAAATAATAGAACCAACAAATATCGCATTTTCTTTCCTTATCTTTAGCAAACGTCGTGATCGTATAGAATCTTAACTTTTCCATTGCCCAAATCAATAAAATAAATAGTATATATTGCAGGACAATCCTCAGCTTCTATGGCAATCTCTAATCTTTTCGTGTTAGTCCATTTATAATCTATATAAGCTTTTTCATTATAAGGAGGAATGATTCGGGTGAGACGATAATTTTGCATTGGTAATTTTTTTAAAAGTTCTTCGTGATAAGCCTTTATGGCAAAAATATTAGAATCTGCCTTTGCTTTTAAAAGCTTAGTATAAGCTTCTTGTATATCTTTGGCTTCAATGATTTTTTCAATCACTCCTGTATGCTTACAATGTAAATCTATGTTCAATTCTTTTTCATATTTGTTACAATCTTTAAGACTTTTTTCTTCCCATTTCCATTCTAAAGCGGTGCAATTTAATGCAAGAAATAAAGTCATTATAATAAAACTATATCGCATTTGATCTCCTTTGATGTTAAGTTATACTTAAAGAGCGTAAAAAGCTATCACGCAAAGCAATAAGAGAGGTAGTTTCTAAGCAATCAAAATCATTTTGTTCTATGTATTGATATAGCCATTGTATAAATGCTCCCTCAAGCTCATAATACGCGCTATCTCCTTGCCATTTTTTACCCTTACTTTTAGGCAAAGCACGAGTGCGTGCGCATTGTTCAACGATTTCACGCAAGGCTTTCCACGCACGATAATACACACCTTTATACTTAAACATAAAACCCGCACTATCTTCAAGCACATACCCTTCAATAAAGCCATTCTCCCGCTTACCTTGTGCAAATAAAGAATTAGATTCTAATGCACTTTCACAATGGAGAAACTCACTCATTTCCTTCCAGCAATGAAGTGTTATTTTGTGCTCTTTGCATATAAAGCCAAATTTCCCAAGCGCACAAAGTTCTGTAAAAGGGAGTTTTGCATAATCAGGTGTGTTATAAATCGCATCAAGTAAAATAACCTGTGGCTTTTCATAGGCGATAATATGTGGGTCATCTTGTGGCTCTATCACTTCAAATACAAGGCTAAGATTGCGTGTTTTAAGCTCTTCATAAAGTTCAGATTCAACTTCTTGTATAGAATCTTGTGCAGTTTTACGCAGAGATTCTGCAATAAGGTTGCGCGTTATATGTGCATAAGGGCTTGTAGGGTCGGATTTTGATGTAATGAAAAAGTTTTGCAATACATTATAATTTGTTTTATTTGCATTTTTAGTATCACTCAAGGCACTATGAGCACTCATAATACCCAAAAAGCCATTTTCTTTAATAAATACATTTACCGGATATGTTAATTTCTCCCTCAAAGTCTCATCGCTAGTTTCCTCTCGTTCTTGGTAGTTAAAAAATTTATCATAACTTCTCGCATAAATATGGAAATTGTGTGTATCAATAAATAAACCTCTAGCTTTGCAAGTAAGAGTATTCCATTGTTTAGAAAAAAATGCTTCTTTAGTAAAATTAAAGCTTGAAATGTCTCCAAACTTCTTTTCTTTAATGAGTGCATTCGCACGAAGTTTTTGTAAGAACAAAAAGGTTGAACGTGATTGATGTAATGCGTTTAGTGCTGATGTATTGTGTTTATTTTGCATATATATTAGCGTAAAATTATCTTTTGAGGTATGCCTACCCATAAGCGAACCTTGCATTGAAAGACTAGATTGAGTAGGCATAGTTTTTATGACACTAAAAGGAGGCAATGAGGTTTTTGTTAAAATGAGCACACGTAACGCACCACTAAATTCCACACCACCTTCAAGTGCAAAATTTCTCTCATATACGCGCATAGGGTGTTTTTCTCTATTTCTATGTCCAAAAACTTGATAGGTATTACTAGCTGTGCTAAGAGCGAAGCTTTTTGCGCATTCTTGCATATCCTCATATCCACCGCTGCCATAAATAAGCTGTTTTGTAGCGACAAGCAAGAGATTATTTGGCAAAGTAGGAAGTCCTCCGTGTGTACACAAGACTATCTTATTATCATAAGTATAATAAGCACATTGACGCAATTTGGAATAAAGTCTATGTGTGTCTTTGCTTCCCACACCGCCATTTTCTAAATCTTTGAGAGTAAATATGCTAAACTCATTTGTGCCTATATCTTCTTTTCCCCATTTGTATAACCAACGCTCGTGATTGCCCTCAAGTAGGCACACATTTGGTAAATCCATAATGCCTAGTAAAAATCGCATGACTTGAGCATTTTGCACACCTCTATCAATATAATCGCCCAAGAAAATATAATATGCTTTTGGATTGAGAAATCGAGCGCATATTTCAGGGGCAAATTGAGATTGTTCTAAAATACGCAATGCGTCTTGGAGTGAGTGTGTTAAAGAATGGGTGTGAATAAGATAATGTAAAAGCGTCTCAAAACAGCCGTGAATATCACCTATATGGTGGATTTGAGCATAGGTATTGAGATTAATTGGATTAAAATGCAGCATACTTTGATGAGTTTTGTCTTGCAGTGGCGCAATCTCATCGGATTTAAGAATAACATAACGCGAGGGCAGAGTTAGAGAATCTTGTAGAGTTTTATACATAGATTCCAAAATATCTACGGGCACAGATTTATAACCTCTGCAAGCATTGCGCTGTAAAGCTACTTCTAAAGGAATATGACTAAAATCTATCACTATTAAACGATAACGATAGGTATTTGCAAGTGTTTCATAAGCGCGCAAGGCTTTTATACTCGTATGAGTTGCATCAATAATTGTAAAATCCCCTTGTTTAAGACGCATTTCAAGGAGAGTAAAAAGCAATTTCCACACTTGCTTATCATTTTGTTGGTTAATCCCTGTAAAAGCCAGAGAATCTAATGCGTGAGATTTTGTAGAATCCGCAGATTCTGATAGAATAGCATTAGATTTACTTTTGGGCAAAAGGACAGGCGAACTTGCCATAAGACGCAAAGAATCAGCACTTAGGGTATATTCACTTAAACCCATATTTGCAATCCAAGTGCTTTTTCCACTTGCAGGAATCCCTCTCATAAGAACCAAAATACGCATTTATGCCCTTTATTTACGCTTAAATTTTAAGGTATTTCTCTTTTTATGCCTATTTTTTCCTGCAACACTTTAATTTCCTTGCTCATTGCTGCTGTGGCACTGATTTGGTTAATCAGTATATAGATATTAATAAGGCTTAAAAGCAAAGTAATAAATACACAGAACAAAGCGATTTTTACAGCTCTTTTTGCAATTTTTTGCGATTCTTCTTCCCTCATAGAATCCTCCTCATAAATTTATTTGTTATTATAGCAGCAAACATACCAAGTGCGAGAAGCACAACTATACACGCTCCAATGCTTATATTACACCAATAAGCAATAAAAAATCCAGCCCACATAAAAATAAGTGAGAGTAGCCACGAGATTACCATCATCATTTTAAGCGAATGCGAAAAGAGATTAGCAATGTAAGCGGGGATTGAAAGAATAGCCAATACTAAAATTAATCCTGCAACACTCATTGAAATCACAACACCCATAGCTATAAGCACAAATATAATACTTGTCCAAACGCGCACATTCATACCTCTAAGTGTGCAAAATTCACTATCATAAAACAAGCTAAGGATTTCATAATAATAAAGTCTTACAAATGCGATGATAATTATATCAAAAATTGCCATAGCGAGCATTTCATCTTTACTTACGGCAAGGAGTGAGCCAAAAAGATAGCTTGAAATGTCATTATTATATCCCGGGCTTAAATCAATGAGAATGACGCCTATTGCCATACCAAGAGCCCAACCTGCGCCCACATATG
Source organism: Helicobacter sp. MIT 03-1614 (assembly GCF_000762925.2). Lineage (NCBI taxonomy): Bacteria > Pseudomonadati > Campylobacterota > Epsilonproteobacteria > Campylobacterales > Helicobacteraceae > Helicobacter > Helicobacter sp. MIT 03-1614. The sequence continues at coordinate 122,126 of NZ_JRMS02000002.1, read as the reverse complement.
CATCAAGTCTTTGTCTTTGGTATAAGAACGCATAGGCAAGAAAAAGAGCCATTAATATGCTAAAGAGCATTGCTCCAAGCATTGTGCTAAATCCACAAAAGAGTGCTAATCCCACACCACCAAAAGCGCTATGAGTTACTCCTCCAGCAACAAAGACATTTTTATTTGCTACAATCATTGAACCAATGATGCCGCTGCACACGCTTACCAAAAATGAGACAAAAAGCGCAATCCATACAAATTGATATGAAAATAAATCAGCCATTAGATTCTCCTTGTGCAGCTTGAGCAAAAGAGTTAAGAATATCTACTTCGCAAATATGTTCTTTCAAATCAAAATTGAGTTTTGGAATCTGATGGATAAGTGCGTATTTATTAATATAAAGCACTTCTTTTGCATAGCCAAGCATAACAGAAATATCGTGGCTTACTACGAGGACACTTAGGCTTTCATTGAGTGTTGCAAGAAGTTGATAAATATCTTTTTGTGCTTTGACATCAACATTTGCGGTTGGTTCATCAAGAATAAGGAGTTTTGGATTATCTACAAGGGAGCGTGCAATTAAAACTTTTTGTCGCTCACCACCAGAGAGGGCATACAAAGGTTTTTTTGCAAGGTGAGTGATATTGAGTTTTTTCATTATATCGTATATATCTTGTGCTTTTTTTGGTCTAAAGCCCCAGATTGTAGGTTTAAGCAAACCCATTGTAATAACATCATACACACAGATGGGGAAATCCATATTAAAATGTGTAATTTGTGGCACATAGCCAATATGCTTTATGCTCATATTGCGAGCAAATTTTATCTCTCCACTTTGAGGTTTTAAAAGCCCAAGTATAAGTTTTATGAAAGTTGTTTTACCACCACCATTTGGACCAATGATTGCCCAAAAATCTCTCTCTTGCAAACTAAAGGAAACATTTTCAAGCACATTCTCTCGCCCATAAGAAAAATATAATTCTTTAATATCCAAAAGTGGCGACATAGGTTAATCTTTGAAATATTCTTGCACGCAGGATTTGCTCTCTTGTGTAGAGAGCGAAAATGCGATTTGACAAGCAGATTCTTGAAGTGATAAAAGCCAGTCTTCACGCAAAGGGTCAAGTTCAATAATACGCAAACCTAATTCTTTTGCAAACATTTCTACTCGTGATTTGGCAAATTGAGGTTGGATAAAAACTGCTTTAAGATTGTGCGCCTTAGCTTGTGAGATGAGGGCAAGCAATTCTCTGCCCTTAAGTTCTTTGCCATTATGCTCTAAGCTTAATTCTTGCACGTTAAACTCTGTGCTCCAGTATGCAAATGTAGGGTGATAGGTAATGAAATTTTTTTGAGCTTTAGGCGAAGTGAAAAGTATATGAGTGTGTTTTTGTATGTTTTTAAGTTCTTTAACAAGTTTTAAGGCATTTTTTTGAAACATATCTGAATGTGTTGTATCAATTTTACTTAAAATATCGCCAATGCGTAAAATTTGAGGCTGCAGAGCTTGAAATGAGAGCCAAATATGCGGATTATGTGCGTGGGGATAAGAAGTCTGAGATGGTTTTTCATCTATAAGGCTATGATAAATAAGTGAAGGATTAGTATTTTTAAATCGCTTAAGCCAAGTAGATTCAAAAGGCATTCCAACACCAAAAAATATTTGAGTATTTTGAATATGTTTCATTTGTGCAAAGCTTGGTTCATAAATTTCAGGTGATTTGCCCGCAGGCACAAGCACCTCTACTTTAACATATTCGCCCCCAATGCGTTCAATCATTTCTTTTTGTGGTAGCACACTCACAAGCACTTTAATAGGCGAGATTTCTTTAGCAAACATACTCATAATACACAAGCATAGAGTTATGATAACTTTCATTTATGCCCTTTGATTTGTGCTGCAAGCTGCGAAAGGTCAGACATAGCTTGGATTCTATCAATAAGCAATTCAGATTTTGCAAATACACCATTGTGTTCATCTCCTACATACAAAGAAGTGATAACAACACCACCGAGCATATTTTCATATTTTTTACCTGTGGTTACACTCCACACACTATGTGCGACAATGGCTCTACCTTGATATTCTCCAATATAGAGCATAATATGTCCTTGTAGCCAAAGAATGCTTTGATAAGGCGTAGCATTGGCTATAATAAAGGCTTCTTTATCCTTGCGATTAAGTTTGCTTAAATCAATTTGATTTTTACCATAATATACTTGAGCCTTAGAATTTCGCGGAAGATGTAAGCCATATTGTGCAAAAATATCGCGGATAAAGGCAGAGCAATCGCGATTTTGCAAATATCCACCCCAGCCGTATTTTTGTCCTATCATTGCATTAATTGTTGAAGCGATAGTTTGAGAATCTAGCTTTCTTGGGAAAGGTTTAGTTTTATCAAGTGAGATAAAGCTTTGCTCTCTTTTAGCCTTGCCATTATTCAAACGCACATAGGTTGCAATACCTATCATTTCTTTAAGTTGTGTCCCATACACAGGGAAAATCTGTCCAATACGTGCTTGTGAGGTAAAGTGTTTATGAGAATCAAATAAAGGAATCTCATCAACAATAGGACTTACATACCTTGTGTAGCTTTGTATTTCTTTTACTTGCTCTTGCGTGAGTGTGGCAAAATGATGTGATTCTATCCAGCCATAGACAAAGCCAGATTGAATATGCACCCAAGATTTATCTTTGCTCATATGTGTGATAAGCACAGGTGTGCCTGCGAAAATAAGGGAATTTTGCCATCTATCAAATGGATAACCACTCGGTTTATTAAATAAGGGTTTATTTGTAGGCACTGCGCGCACTGCAGTTGTAGTGGTGATAATGGCTTTTTGATTGTGGTTTGGATAAGAGCTAAGATTCATAGAATCTATAAGCTTCTTTGCCTCTTGTGGGTTTATTTCCTGGAGATTTTCACCATAGCTTCTTGTTTTACCTTTGCCTGTGGCAATATTTTGAAGTGAGGGGAGAATCCAAAAAACTTCATTTTTTTTTGGATTTGGTTTTTGATGCCAAGGAGAAAAATATTTTTGCAAATAGTCTTTTTTGAGTGCTAAAGTTTCTTCAGAATAGCGCTTAGATTTTATCTTAGTATCTGTAGGAATATAAAAAATTGCATCTTGAGGAAGTGCTTGCAGATCTTTGACTTCAGTGCTAGGGATAATTTTGTCTGCACAAGCATTTAAGAGTAAAGCAAAAAGAATGGCAAATATGATATGCGTAAGGCAGAATTTCATTTACAGCTTCCTTTGCTGAAAAATATGAATAAGCCTTAAGATAGCGCTTTCATCGTAGCCAATGATAAGATTTTCATCACTTGTGATAATGGGGCGTTTAAGAAGCATAGGCGTATCAAAAAGTGTATTAATTTGCATTTGAAGTGTGGCATTTAAGATTGTGTCAGTAATTTTTCCATCTTTTTTGAGTGTTTTATAGGTTGTGCCTTTAGTATTGAGCACAATTTCAATGCCTTTTTGTTCAATCCATAAGGCGAGTTGTTCTTTAGAGGGTGTGTGAGTTTTCAAATCTATGAATATAAAAGGAATAGAATGTTTTTGTAAGAGTGTTATTGCTTTTTTGACGCTACCGCAAGTTTTGATACCATAGAGTGAGATTGTCATATTTATCCTTTCTATTCTTTTGTAGAGGAAGTATTGTTAGGGAGATTCTATCACAGGATAGTGTATAGAAAGTAGATTATGCACGCAAAGATGTATCATTTGATATATACGCTCAAAACCTTCCATATCTTTGTAAGTGTAAGGGTCAGGAATATCTGCTCCTTTTAATCCAAACTCACCAAGTTTTTTAACCTTATTTTTTTCGAATCCAAGTGTGAGTAAATCGGCATAATTACTTCTATCAAGGGCGATAATCAAATCAAATTTTTCATCAGCATACGCACTTACGCGTCTCCCTCGTAAATCATCAATGCTAAATCCGTGTTCTTTAGCTATATAGCGTGAGCCAGCACAGGGTTGCTCATCAATATGCCACCCGCTTGTCCCTGCAGAATCTATTTCTATATTAAGGTTATGTTGCTGTGCTATGTGTCGCGCTATACCTTGAGCTAAGGGTGAGCGGCAAATATTACCCAAACACACAAAAAGTATGCTCTGAATTGTAGAATCTTTCATAATACTGCCTTTGCATTGATAAAAAGATGAGTAGGTTTTGTAGCGTGGAGAATAAAATGCAGGGGCGATTGATTGGGGTGAGATTGATGAGTTTGAAATAAAGGTTGGCTAAATTCAAAAATGGCAAAATCTACATTTTTACCCTCGCTTAATGTGCCATTATTTAGCCCCAAAGTCTTTGCTCCATAGAGTGTGGCACTTAAAATCAATGATTTTGCAAGGGCAAGTATATCCTCTTGCGGATATGCATAAAGACTTGTGCGTAATTCATCAAGGAGATTGACATTATTATTCGAGCTTTTGCCATCTGTGCCAAGTGCAAGAGAGATTTTTTTATTTCGTAGAAGGGAGCGTGTGAAGAAAGCATTGTTTAAAAGGCGATTACTACGAGGGCAGGTAATGATAGAAGCTTGCAGAGATTCTATCATTTTTGCCTCCTCTTCCTTTATATAGAGGCAGTGTGTAAGTGAGAGTGGAGTGTCTCTAAGGGGAGAGAGCATATCTAAAAAACTTTGGGGTGAGTAAAAGCTTTGAGGATTCTCAATTTTAAAGAATCTTTGAAAAAATGTTTTAAAATATCCGCTATTTTGGGTAAGCCATTCTCGCTCGTGTGCGGATTCTAAAAAATGTGCTGAAAGGGGCAGTTTATCTTTGGCAGCTATGTCTATGAGTTTTTGTGCCATTATAGGGTGGAGCGAATAGGGTGAATGCAAGGCTATTGCTGGTATGAAAGTAGGGCTATGGAGAGATTTTGCACGTTCAAGACGCTCTAATATGTGAGCATAGAGAAAATCAATAGCACTTGGATTACTTCCTATGGCTTCATTAAAATATACTACACGTAAGGGGCTTGAAGCAAGTGCAGTCATATCATTACCATAACTACTTATTGCACCTACACTTCCTACACCTGCATTTATTTGATCATTAATGCCTTGTAAAATGATAGTTTCAGAAGAATTACCACTATTGAGGACTTCATCACGTGATGTCATCAAACTATCAAGCCACGCTCCAAAATCTCCATAACAAAATTGTGCCAAATGCGAGCCAAATTCAAAATGTATATGTGTATTAATCAGAGAGGGGAGTAAGATACCTTGAGGAAAAAAATGAGTTTTTGCATTAGGAAATTGTGAGCATAGTGCTTCGTAATCCCCCACAGCTAAGATTTTATCTTTATTTTCTTCAAAAGCAATAGCACCATTATGTAAAATAGAAAAATTCTCATCACAAATAAACGCTTCTTGTGCTCCCCAAATATGTAACATTAATTAGCCTTAGGAGATTGTGCAATATTTATATCAAGTTTGTTATAGGGAATCTCAATGCCGTGTTTATCAAGGTTTGTTTTGATAGATTCTAAAACTTTACTTTGCGTATTGAGCACACCATATTCAAGTTTTACCCAAAAACGAAGTGTGAAATTAAGAGAGCTTGAAGCAAGTTCAGTTAATCCAATAAAATATTGTTGTTCTAAATCAACTTCAGGAGTGGATTGTAATACTTCAATAATAATATTTTTTACAGATTCTATATCACTCTCATATCCTACGCCTATAATGAGCTCAATGCGGCGTTGGTCATTATAGGTAGTATTAATAATATTTGCAGTTGCCATATTACTATTAGGGATAATTGCAAATTTTCCATCATTTAAGCGGAGATTAGTAGTAAAAAGATTGATAGCTTCTACATTGCCAACTAAGCCACTTACTTCAATTAAATCTCCTCGTTTAAATGGGCGAAGAATGATAAGCACTATGCCGCTTGCAACTGATGAAAGAGAATCTTTGAGCCCGAGTGCAATAGCCACACCTGCAGTTCCTAGCACAGCGATGATAGAGTTTGTTTGCACACCGATAGTGCCAAGTGCTGCGATAATCATCACAACAAGCAAAAGGACAAAAATCACTTGCCCAATGAATCGCGCAAGTATTTCATCTTGTTTTGCAATAGCTTTACGGATTTTGTTTGCCACAAAACGCGAGAGATAATAACCAATAATGAGGATAAGCGCAGCTTTTAAGAATCCGATACTAAGTTGTTCAATTTGAGGCAGATAGCCTATGAAATAATTTTTAAGTTCTTGCATTATAGTTCCTTTGTGTGGGGTGTATAGAGTATTTCATTGCTCAAAAACGCTTCAATGTTACCATAAAGATTGTGTTGATGATAAGGTGAAAACATATCATTTACTTTAAAGCGTGTATGAGGATTAAATACAAATAATTGGGCAATTTTGCCCTCTTGTAATGCGCCTTTATTAAGATTAAGAATCTGTGCAGGTGTATAGCTTGTAAATTGTGAAATAAGCGGAAGTGGAATATTATAAGCTTTATGCAAATAAGTATAGAGTAAAGGAAAATATATCTCAAGTGCATCTACTCCAAAACTTGCTAGCTCAAAAACTTGGTCTTTTTTAGAATTAAAATCTGCACATTGAAGGCTTGTAAGCGTATCAATATATCCATTTTGTAGCATCTCAATGAGTTTGCTTTGAGCATTTTTTTCTACAAGTGGTGGGTTGAGCTTGGCTGCAGTATTGTAATTATCGCATAAACTTTCATCTAAAATAAGATGATGAATAGAAGTTTGTGTGAAAAATTGTGGAGTCTCGCCAAATTGCATAGAATCTTTATTTTTTTGTGAAGTTTTGTTGTAAATAGCTCTAAAAGATTGGAGTATTTCAAAACTACGTGGATAAACCAAAGTATCAAAAATAAGTTTAATTGGCATATTTTTAAACATTTCGGCAATTTTAGCAACCTCTTTAGTTTGGCTGTATGCAGGTATAGAAGGAAGTCCAAGCGAAGCACTCAAAATTCCTTCATTCATCACTCCATCGGCTACAGATGAGTCTTGACAAAAACACATAAGCGGAATATCAAGCATTTGAGCATATTGAGCAATGCTCATTAGGCTATGTGCATCAATATCACTTGGTGCAAAAATAGCCTTTGCACCATTCGTATGCAATGTGCTAATATCGCTTAGTTTGCCTTGAGAATCAAGTGGGCTAATTGCAGGAATAAGATGAATGGGAGATTCTTTATTAAGGCTTTTAATAAGCTCAATAGAGCCATTTTCGCTACAAGAGGGAGTGGTATGCGGATAAAGTAAAATACTTCCCGCACCTCCCTTAAGTGCTTTTTGTGCGAGTGAGAGGAGATTTTTGCGTGAGAGAGAAAAACTTTTTGGTGCAACATTAAGGTCAATCATTGCAGGAAATAAGATTCTATCTTTAGCATCATATATATCCTCATCTTTTAGGGGTTGAAGTGAGCCAATGTCTGTAATAAGACCATTTTGCGCCCGCAAATCGGCTTTTTTTATGCCTTGATAATCACAAAGTGTTGCATTTTGAAAAAGCATATTAAACCTCCTTGTTCCAAGAATCTAAAGTAGTAAAAAATAAAAAATCCATTTTTTGTGTAATGATAAACACACCAATAAGTATAAGCAGTAATCCTGAAATAATTTCAACAAATCTTAAAAAGCGATTAAGCTTTTTTAAAAAGTTTAATCCTATATCAATAAAAATTGCTACAAGTAAAAATGCTAAGCCTAATCCTGCAGAATAAGCTAACATAAGCCAAAGTGCGTGAGATGGATTGAAAAGTGAAAGAGTGAGAATTGAGGTGAGAATGGGACCTACACAAGGACTCCAACCAATACTAAAACCAATCCCAAGTATAAATGGAGAAAGAAAACCAAAACGCGCAAAGTTTAAATTGTATTGAAAGGTTTTATATAGAAAACTTAATTTCAATGGAAATAAAAAATGTATTCCAAAGGCAATGATAATACCTCCTGCAATGTAGCGTATCCAAGATGAACTCAAGAGTGTTCCAAGCGCAGATGAAGCAAAAAGTCCAAGTGTAATAAATACAAAAGAGAAACCAGCAATAAAAAGCAATGAGGTAAAAATAATACGAGATTTATGTGCGGTATTGCGCGCGTGTAAATCATTAATGCTGATGCCAGAAATATAAGAAATATAAGGAGGGACAAGAGGTAAAATACAAGGACTTAAAAATGTTAAGATTCCAGCGAGAAAACTTGCTCCAAAAGGCATAGTGTTGTAGAGTGTTGTAAGGGTATTGTCAAAATTCACCTTTATCCTTTAACTTTTGGAAGTGCTGTATTATATCTAAGTGCGATAATATTTTTGTAAATTTCAATCTTAAAAGAGCAAAATTTTGTTATAATCCCGCTTTAAATGCCAAATGAATAATTTGGGATACTTATTAAATGTTAAGGTAAAACGAATGGATAATGCTTCTCTCATACAACAATCAGAAGAGTCTCCGAGTGCGACAATAAAACAAGGATTGAAATCAAAACATAAACAAGATACGCAAGGTTTTAATGTATTTGGACTTAAAGATTTTGTATTAAAGGGCATTAGAGAAGCAGGCTTTAGCACACCTAGTCCAGTGCAATCTCAAAGTATACCAATTATTTTACAGGGCAAAGACCTTATTGCGCAGGCTCAAACAGGCACAGGAAAGACTGCTGCATTTGCTATACCCATTCTTAACACCCTTAATCGCAATAAAGATATTGAAGCGCTTATTATCACTCCTACACGGGAGCTTGCTATGCAAATTAGTGAGGAGATTCTAAAATTAGGGCGGTTTGGACGAATTAAAACAATTTGTATGTATGGAGGACAGAGCATTAAACGACAATGTGATTTGCTTGAGAAAAAACCTAAAGCAATGATAGCTACACCCGGAAGGTTACTTGACCATTTACAAAATGGTAGAATTGCACATTTTTCGCCTCAAATTGTTGTGCTTGATGAGAGTGATGAAATGCTTGATATGGGCTTTTTAGATGATATTGAAGAGATTTTTAAATTTTTGCCCAATACGCGCCAGACATTACTTTTTTCAGCTACGATGCCAGAACCAATTAAAGCTTTAGCAATGAAAATACTTAATGAACCTGCTTTTGTAAAAATTACCCCCACAGATGTTACAAATCAAGATATTGAACAGCAATATTATATTATCAATGAAGGTGAGCGCGATGAAGCGATTGTGCGCTTAATTGAGACACAAAATCCTACAAAAAGCATTATTTTTACGCGTATGAAAAAAGAAGCTGATGCTTTAGCTATAAGACTTGCAAATCGTGGATTTAAAGCTATAGCATTACACGGAGATATGGAGCAGAGGGATAGAAGAGAGGCGATTAAGGCATTTAGGGAAAATAAAATTGAAATTCTTGTTGCTACTGATGTTGCATCTCGCGGATTAGATATAAGTGATGTAAGCCACGTATTTAATTATCATATACCACTCAATCCTGAGAGTTATGTGCATCGTATAGGGCGCACAGGACGTGCAGGAAAAAAAGGTGTTGCAGTTACACTTGCTACACCACTTGAGTATAAAGATTTAAGCAAGATTAAACAAATTACCAAAGCCAAACTTAAACTCTGCGAGATAAAGCAAGAATATAGTGATGACGCATTTTCACAGGAACTTTCGCATACAAAGATTAGCGATAAATCGGTGGCTATTTATGAAAAACTCAAAGACAAAATAGACACCACACAGCTTTGTCTTAAGCTCATTTCATTACATTTAGAAAAAAATAGCAGTCTTAAAATTGGTTTAAGCAAGGAACAAATAGCCAAACTTGAAGAAAACTATGAAAGTGAACAACCTAAAAAATCTAATAAAAAATTTGTAGGAAATACACGTAGTGCTACTAAAGGTAATCTACGTGGTGGTAAAGGGAGTAAAAATAATAAGCGATATGATAATATTGATAGAAGTCAGCCTTACACAAATAGCATTTGGGGGTAAAAAGTATTGAAATTGTTAAAGAATTTAATTATTTTAAATGTTCTAAATTTGGGTTTAGTATGGGGAATTGATTTTACTCCAGCACCTGTTTCTTCTAATACTTTTGGAAGCCTAAATATTGGTTGGTTACATTCTACAATCACAGGTGCGCAAAGAAATGAAGTATTGCAAGACTATAAAAGTGCTCGTAATGCAATGCTTTTTGGCTTGAAACGAGGCTTTATTCTCACAGAGGGAAAGACTTTACTTCTTAATGCGTGGATTGATGGGAGTGCAGGCTCTGAAAATAAAAATGGACTATATAATTTTTCTGTAGGTGGGCAAATTGGATATAGATTCTTTGATGGACGTGTAATTGCATTTGTTGGAGGAGGATTTGAAATGAGTAATCTTGCTACACCAGAACCTAAAGAACAATATAATATTTATGGTGGCATAGCTCGTGCAGAAGTTTTTATTGATATAGCCAAAGGTTATGGTCTAAGTGTGGGTTACCAACGTGGATTTAATGAAAAAAGTAAGAAATTGCTTGGAGAACGTTTTGATACACAATCTTTTTTTGTAAGTGTAAGTTATTATGATTTTAGCATTTAAATTTTATTTATGTATGAGCTAGAAACGCATCGCAAAAACGATCTGTGCTCCTTCACCCTTTGTGTTTTTTAGTGGCATAATGAAACTTTGGGCTTCATTTTTATTTTTTATTCCAATTCGTTTTGCTACCCCTAAATCTTTCAAAATAAATCCAATAGGATCCATAAGAAGCAAGGCACTTTTGCCAAGAAAACGTGAGCCAAGAATTGTGTCGTGATTGTTATGGATACGAAGTGAAGCTTGGTAGAATAATTCACCAAACATTGAGCCAATTGCAGGAGTAACAATTAAATCTTGCCACGATGGTATTTCAGCGAATGCTTCAACGCCATATTCCCAAAAAAGAGCAGAAGCAAGAACACTATAAAGTGCAGATATATTCCAGCTATATCCTGCAACACGAGGTTGCATATAATACACTGCACCCCAATAAGGGTGTGTAACCCAATTTAAAAACCAATTATCGGCATCTACTACTGGTCCCTGTGAGGTTTTCCTTGCCCAATTTTTGCCAAGATTCTTTATTTCATCTTTGTTCCAGTTTGTTACACTCTCAGGCATAAGATAAAGCACACCAGCGCTTATGAGTGTCCCACCAAGTATAATGCCCGAACTTGCAGCCAAATATGCAATTTTATTTTGTGGCTCATAATATTGATGTTTTTGCAAATCTAATGGAGCATTAGATTCGGTATGTGGCTCTAGCTTTTCGTATTCTAAGTGAGGGATTTGTGTTCCCCAAGAATTACAAACCAAAAACATATTTAAGAGCATAAGCTTAAATTTATTAGTAAATGTAAAATTCATCTTCTTTTTCTTTGTCATTTGAATATTTGAAATCATATTATATCTTAAGATTTTAAAGCTATAATCTTTTTTAAAAATATTTTTTGTCCATTAAAGTTTTAAGGAGAATAGTTATGAAAAAGTTGTTTTTAATTATTGGTGCGCCCGGTTCGGGAAAGACGACAGATGCACAAATCATTGCAAGAGATAATGCGGATTCTATCGTGCATTATTCCACGGGAGATTTATTACGCGAAGAAGTTGCAAGTGGTAGTGAATATGGAAAAACCATTGATAGTTTTATTAGTAAGGGCAATCTTGTCCCACTTGATATTGTAGTTGGCACAATTATTAATGCCATAGCAAATGCGCCCAAAGATGTTATCATTATTGATGGTTATCCTCGTAGCATAGAGCAAATGGAAGCTCTTGATGAAAAACTTAAAGCACAAAATCAAGTGCAATTAGTGAGCGTAATAGAAGTTGAAGTAAGTGAATCTGTCGCAAGAGAGAGAGTGTTAGGACGGGCAAGAGGTGCAGATGATAATGTAGAAGTATTTAATAATCGTATGCAAGTGTATCTCACGCCACTTAAAGATATTGAGACATTTTATAGTAAGCAAAAAGTGCTTCATAAAATTAATGGTGAGCGTATGATTGAGGAAATCGTAAGTGAAATGGAAAGTTTTATTAAAGGGAAAATGTAATACTTTAAAATAATGTTTTAAAATTATATTCTTCACTTTTATGTTTTTTTATACTTAAAATAGTAGAATCCTTACTTTAATTCTAAATGGAAAGTAGAGAATCATTTTTATGCAAAATATAAGAAATATTGCTGTTATTGCTCACGTTGATCACGGAAAAACTACACTTGTAGATGGGCTACTTACTCAATCTGGCACTTTTGGCGAGAGGGAACAAATTGATGAGCGTGTTATGGATTCTAATGATTTAGAAAGAGAACGAGGTATTACTATTCTTTCAAAAAATACAGCTATCAATTATAAGGGGACAAAAATAAATATTATTGACACGCCCGGACACGCGGATTTTGGTGGAGAGGTAGAACGGGTGCTTAAAATGGTTGATGGCGTGCTGCTTCTTGTAGATGCACAAGAAGGTGTTATGCCTCAAACAAAGTTTGTTGTGAAAAAAGCACTTGGTTTTGGAATCCGCCCCATTGTAGTAGTTAATAAAATTGATAAGCCAGCTGCCCAACCTCATAGAGTGATTGATGAAGTTTTTGATTTATTTGTAGCAATGGGTGCAAGTGATGAACAATTAGATTTTCCCGTGGTTTATGCTGCTGCACGAGATGGTTATGCAATCAAAGAGTTAGAAGATGAAAAGAAAAATCTTGAACCTCTTTTTGAGGCAATTTTAGAATATGTCCCACTGCCAAGTGGTGCAAAAGAGAATCCTTTGCAAATGCAAGTATTTACGCTTGATTATGATAATTATGTAGGAAAAATCGGCATTGCTCGTGTATTTAATGGTTGTATAAAAAAAGGTGAGAATGTAATGCTTGCTAAAAGTGATGGCGAGAAAGAAACCGGGCGCATTAGTAAGCTTATTGGCTTTTTAGGCTTAGCACGCACAGAGATAGAATCTGCTGAAGCCGGTGATATTGTTGCTATTGCCGGTTTTAATGCCGTTGATGTTGGAGATTCTATTGTATGTCCTACTAATCCTATGCCGCTTGACCCTATGCACCTTGAAGAACCCACAATGAGTGTGTATTTTGCAGTTAATGATAGCCCTTTAGCAGGGTTGGAGGGCAAACACGTAACGGCAAATAAAATTAAAGATAGGCTCTTAAAAGAAATGCAAACTAACATTGCTATGCGTTGTGAAGAAATGGGCGAGGGAAAATTCAAAGTGAGTGGGCGAGGGGAGTTACAAATTACCATTTTGGCTGAAAATTTGCGCCGAGAAGGCTTTGAATTTAGTATTTCACGTCCTGAAGTAATTATCAAAGAAGAGAATGGTGTGAAATGCGAGCCATTTGAGCATTTAGTCATTGATACGCCGCAAGATTTTAGCGGGGCGATTATTGAAAAGCTTGGCAAGAGAAAGGCAGAGATGAAAGCTATGAATCCTATGAGTGATGGCTATACAAGATTAGAGTTTGAGATTCCAGCGCGTGGGCTTATCGGCTATCGCAGTGAGTTTTTGACAGATACGAAAGGTGAGGGCATTATGAATCATAGTTTTTTAGAGTTTCGTCCCTTTAGCGGCAGTGTAGAATCTCGTAAAAACGGCGCACTCATTAGTATGGAAAATGGAGATGCGACAGGTTTTTCACTTTTTAATATCCAAGAGCGAGGAATACTCTTTATAGCACCACAAACTAAAGTATATGTAGGAATGGTAATTGGTGAGCATAGCAGAGATAATGATTTAGATGTTAATCCTATTAAGGCAAAACACTTAACTAATATGCGTAGTAGTGGGGCTGATGAAGCGATTAAACTTGTGCCACCAAGGGATTTAACACTAGAGAGGGCATTAGAATGGATAGAAGATGATGAAATACTTGAAGTAACTCCTCAAACTATTAGAATCCGTAAAAAGATTCTAGAGCCAAATATGCGTAAAAGAGCAAAAGCAAAATAAGTTGGTTTATTAAGGGGTGTTTGCCACCCTTTTATTAAGCCAATGGCTTAAAATTAAATAAAGGAAAAACAATGAATCCTTTTTTAGAATCAATTTATTTTCGCCACTCCTGCAAACTTTTTGATGAGAACAAAAAAATCCCAAAAGAAACCTTTGAGGAAATTTTAGAAGTAGGACGACTTGCTCCTAGTTCATTTGGTATGGAGCCTACAAGGCTTTTAGTTTTACGCAGTGATGAAGCAAAGAAAGCATTGCGTCCGCTATGTTGGGATCAGCCACAAATTACAAGTGCAAGTGAAGTAGTGGTATTTAAAAGCTTACAAAGCGATTTAGTGCCACCAAGTGAATATGCTAAACGCAATACTTTTAGGCGAAAAATGGATTTAAATGGATATGAGACTTTTTGTAGCCGACTAGGAGATTACCTTAAAGCACGTGGATTTACTGATGAGAAAATTGCGCATTGGAGCGCTTTACAGGCTTATATTATGGCTACTTATATGGTAAGCTATGCGAGTTATCTTAAAATTGACACTTGCTATATTGAAGGTTTTGAAAAACGCAAAGTAGAGGAGCTTTATGGATTGGATCGCTTTAAAGAACAAGTAAGTTTGATTGTATGTTTTGGTTATCGCGGTAAAGCGCAGCAGGCACGTTATAGAATCACGCTTGATGAATTGGTTGAATATAAATAAGGGGGATAAATGTTAGATACAATCACGGTTACAAAGAGAAATGGTCGGATTGAACCACTTGATATTGCAAAGATTCAAAAACATACTTACGCGGCAGTAGAGGGATTAGAAGGAGTTAGTCAAAGTGAGTTAGAAGTTGATGCAAAGATTCTATTTAAAGATAAAATTACAACTGAAGAAATTCAGCAAACACTCATAAAAACAGCAGTAGATAAAATTGATGTAAATACACCAAATTGGAGCTTTGTAGCAGCACGATTATTTTTGTATGATTTGTATCATAAAGTTACAGGTTGGACAGGTTATAAAAAGCTTGAAGAGTATTTTGAGCAGGGTGAAAGAGAGGGTAAGCTTATCTCTGGTATTAAAGAAAAATATGATTTAGCATTTTTAGATTCTCATATTAAGCCTGAACGTGATTTGCAATTTAATTATTTGGGCATTAAGACACTTTATGATAGATATTTATTAAAAGATAGTAATAATCGTCCCATTGAATTGCCTCAACATATGTTTATGGCAATTGCTATGTTTTTGGCACAAAATGAAAAAGATTGCAACGCTTGGGCAGTGAAATTTTACAATATGATTTCCTTATTTGAGGTTATTTGCGCGACACCTACCCTTGCAAATGCTCGCACTACACGTCATCAGTTAAGCTCGTGTTTTGTAGGAAGCACGCCTGATAATATTGAGGGAATCTTTGATGCTTATAAAGAAATGGCACTTTTAAGCAAATATGGAGGCGGTATAGGCTGGGATTTTAGCCGAGTGCGTGGGCTTGGAAGCTTTATTGATGGACATAAAAATGCAGCAGGTGGTGTCGTGCCATTTTTAAAAATCGCTAATGATGTGGCAATAGCAGTTGATCAGCTTGGCACACGAAAGGGTGCAATTGCTACTTATTTAGAGATTTGGCATAATGATATTCACGATTTTATTGATTTGCGCAAAAATAGCGGTGAGGAGCGAAGACGCACACACGACTTATTCCCTGCTATTTGGATTTGTGATTTATTTATGAAGCGCGTAGAATCAAATGAGTTTTGGACACTTTTTGACCCTTATGAATGTCCTGAACTCACTGAACTCTATGGTGAAGCATTTGAAGCAAAATATATTGAATATGAGCAATCTGATAAGGTATTAAAATCTCGTATATTAGCCAAAGATTTATGGAAAAAGATTTTGACAAATTATTTTGAATCTGGATTACCTTTTTTATGCTTTAAAGACAATGCTAATCGGGTAAATCCTAATGCTCACGCAGGAATTATTAGAAGCTCAAATCTCTGCACAGAGATTTTTCAAAATACTAATCCTAATCATTATGTGGTGGAAGTGGAGTTTGAAGATGGCTCAAAAGTAGTGTATGAAGAAAAAGAAGAGGTAAAGCTTGATAATGGTATGTGCAAGAGGGCAAATAAAATTACAAGTGTAGATTCTATAAATGGTAGGAAAGTGTTTATTACTTCGCGTATAGCACAAGGTGGGGCAACAGCGGTATGTAATCTCGCAAGTGTGAATCTAAGCAAAATAAATACCAAGGAAGATATTGAGCGTGTCTTGCCTATTGCTATTAGAATGCTTGATAATGTGATTGATTTAAATTTTTATCCTAATCGTAAAGTTAAAGTTACAAATATGCAAAATCGTGCTATTGGGCTTGGAGTTATGGGTGAAGCAGAAATGCTTGCGCGTTCCCACATTGATTGGGGGAGTGAAGAGCATTTGATAAAAATTGATGAGATTATGGAACTTGTGAGTTTTTATGCGATTGAATCAAGTGCAAATCTTGCCCAAGAAAAGGGTAAATATCCTCAATTTGAAGGCAGTAATTGGAGCAAAGGCATATTTCCTATTGATATGGCAAACAAAGAGGCACTTAAGATTGTTGATAGAGGGGGGCTTTTCTCACAGCAATGTGATTGGGAATCTTTGAGAGCAAAAGTGAAATCACAAGGTATGCGCAATGGCTATTTAATGGCGATTGCTCCTACAAGTTCAATTAGTATTTTAGTAGGCACAACTCAAACAATTGAGCCTGTGTATAGAAAAAAATGGTATGAAGAGAATCTAAGTGGGCTTATTCCTGTGGTTGTGCCTCACTTGAACCTTGACACTTGGAATTATTATGTTTCAGCGTATGATATTGAGCAAACTCATATCATTAAAGCGGCGGCTGTCCGGCAAAAATGGATAGACCAAGGACAAAGCACAAATATTTTTGTGCGTCTTGATAAAGCAAGTGGTAAAATGCTCAATGACATTTATACACTTGCGTGGAAATTAGGATTGAAAAGCACATATTATTTACGCTCTCAAAGTCCAGAGGCACAAGAACAAATTATGGATAGAAGTGTAGAATGTGTGAATTGTCAATAATGTCAATACTAAGATCAATAGGAGTAAAATACTAGGAGTTCAATTTTAGCTATAAAGGGGGGATATTATGGCACTGCAAGAAGAGTTGAAACAACAAGGTGATTTTTTATTTCGTTATCGGAGTTATTTACCCTTTGCTCTATTACCTTTTTTTATATTGGTAATTTTTACATCAGACACATTTTTATTATCCGAAAATGTTATTCCGGGGGGGGGGGGTAATATATAATACACCCTTAATTGCTACAGCTATTATAATAGGAATGTTGGGGCAGGGTATTAGAATTTGGGTAGCGGGTTTTGCACCTAAAGATACTTCAGGACGCAATACTAAGGAGCAAAAGGCAAGTGTGCTTAATCACACAGGGTTATATTCACTTTGTCGTAATCCTTTGTATTTAGGGAATTTTTTAATGATGCTCGCACCTTGTATTTTATTGGGAAATTGGCTTTTTATTTTGGTGTTTGTTTTAAGTTTTTGGCTTTATTATGAAAGGATTATTTTTGCTGAAGAACATTTTTTGAGGTCAAAATTTGGACAAGAATATATAGATTGGACGCTTCATACTCCACCTTTTTTTCCAAAATTTACAGGTTATGTGCCAAGTAAGATGGATTTTTCTTTTAGGTCAATGCTTAGACGTGAGTATCATTCATTTTTTGGACTTACCTCTTCGCTTTTTGTATTTCATTATCTTATTGTAGTATTTGTGTGTTGGCTCAATGATTGGCATCTGCTTTTGCCTAATGAGATTCTTAGCTATCTTTTTGGTATATCGGCAGTATTTTATTTACTTGTGCGCTCTTTGGTGAAAAAGACGAAACTTTTTGAGGTCGCAGATAGATAAATAGACAAAAGATATTTTTTCAAAGTGCGCAGAGGTATTTGAAAAATATTTGCAAAATTATTGGCAATCTGACGCGCTTTTTGAGCTTTTTTATATCGTTTTTCAATATTGCAACGCCATTGTCCAAATCCTCTACGATAAGCTTTTTCTAAGGGTTGATTAAAAATATGAAGCAAAAAGTTTTCAAGTTTTTCATCAAATATTTTTTGATGATTTTTATCCAAAAATACAGGCTCACTTAACATTGATAAATAAGCTTCATCGTGGGTATCAAGAAAATAAATGGTTTCTAAAACTTCTTTGTAACTCTCATATTTATGCATATTAATAAAAGACTTTGGATTTATCCCCCCCCCCATTTTATCTAAAGGCAAACTTATGCGTTCATCTCCCCAATAAATGGGTATGGTGTGTGCAGCAAAAGCTTGAATAAGTTTCTCGGTAATATAGCCATTTGTGCTTGAATTTTCAAAAGCGATATTGAATTTACCCTCTTTTAAAAAAGCATATTTATCTACGACAGGATTCCCAATATTATTTTTGTATCGCCCACCGCTATCTACACGACTATATTGACTTAAAAAATCAAAAAATTGTGTGCGTATCTCATCTGCCTTACCATTGCTTACAACAAAAGTGCAAAAACGACTCTTATTTTGGAGTGTCTCTGGTGTAATATGTAAGTGTTTGTTCATAGCTTTTTGCATATCAGATTCGCAGTGAAGATAAAGTGGATAGCGCAAATATCGGTCTTCAAAATGTATATAATCATATCCAATAGCATAATCACAAAAATTAAAATCTGCTCGTAGATTCTCGCCTGTGGCAAAGATTCTTACTTTATTGTAATTAAGATGTTCAAATCCCATACAAGAGTAAAAAATATAATCTGGGTCTTTATTGGTAAAAATAAGTTCATAATGTTGTTCAAGTAAAGCAACAATTTTCCCTTTCACTGCTCCATCACAAAAATATACTTTTTTTGTGGGCTTGTGAGTTTTTGTGCAACCATGGTTCATTGTTCTATGTTTCCCATAGCTTGACTTTGAGCGTGAGCAATGAGAGGATTGATAAATTCATCAAGTAAGCCACCAAGCATAATCTCTTCAAGGCTATAAAGAGTTAAGCCGATTCTATGGTCTGTAAGGCGATTTTGTGGATAATTATAAGTGCGGATTCTCTCACTTCTATCACCACTTCCTACCTGAGTTTTACGCGCTTCTTTATTTTGCGCATTTTGCGCTTCAATCTCTGCCTCATAAAGTCTTGCTTTAAGAATCTTAAGAGCCTTATCTTTATTTTTGTGTTGAGATTTTTCATCTTGCATAGAGACGCTAATACCTGTAGGAATGTGCGTGATTCTAACTGCTGAATCTGTGGTATTTACGCTTTGCCCTCCGTGCCCACCACTGCGAAAAACATCAATTTTTAAATCATTAGGATTAATATTAATCTCCACATCATCAACTTCAGGCATAATTGCCACAGTGATAGCTGAAGTGTGAATGCGTCCTTGAGATTCTGTCTCTGGCACTCTTTGTACCCTGTGGGTGCCTCCTTCAAATTTGAGCTTAGAATACGCACCATTTCCTTTGACAAGTGCAATAACTTCCTTGTAACCACCGACATTATTTTCATTTGAGCTTATGATTTCAACTTTCCATTTTTGTAAATCCGCATAACGACAATATGCTTTAAACAAATCTCCTACAAAAATCCCTGCCTCATCACCGCCTGTCCCAGCACGAATCTCAAGGTAGATATTTTTGTTATCATTTGGGTCTTTGGGGATTAGAAGAAGTTTGATTTCCTCTTCTAATGTGGCTTTAGCAGATTCTAAATCTTTGAGTTCTTCTTTGGCAAGTTCGCCAAGCTCTTTGTCTTCAAGTAAGGCTTTATTTTGCACGATATTTTCAAGGATGGAAAAATATGTTTTGGCATTTTGCGCAATAGATTCTATATCGCTTTGTTCTTTGCTAAGCTCTGTGAGCTGTTTGATATTTGAGAGAACGGATTCTGAACTAAGGAGGCTTGAAATCTCATCATAACGTGCCACAATGGGTTTAAGTTTGTCAATAAGCATTTCAACCTCTTAAAAATATAATAATTTAAGCAGATTGAGCGATTTTTTTCACACTTGCATTAAGCCGCGATACTTTGCGTGCAGCAGTGTTTTTTTTCAAAATCCCTTTGCTGACATATTTATGAAGTTCTTTATTGGCAATTTTGAGCGCTTCTTGTGCTTTTGCTACATCTTTGTTTAAAACAGCCTCACGAAGGTCTCTGACAATATTTTTAATACGCGTTTTGTAGTATCGGTTGCGTTCAGTTCTAGTTTTTGTTTGCCGAATGCGTTTTTGAGCAGATTTATGATTTGCCATTTTTATTAGTCCTTTTTTTAAAAAATTAGGGCAAGATTCTGCCAAAAGTTTGATTAAATGCAGTTTAAAAGTCTGTAAGGGGATTGAATGAAGACAAAAGATACAAAGACAAAACTATTTGGCACTGATGGTGTCCGAGGACGTGCGGGGGAAGTGATTACTCCCTCAAGTGTGATAGCTTTAGGAACAAGTGCGGGGATACACTTTCGCCAACATTCATTGACAAATAAGATTCTCGTAGGCAAGGATACACGTCGTAGCGGTTATATGATAGAAAACGCTCTTGTTTCTGCTCTCACTTCTGTGGGCTATGATGTGATACAAATTGGTCCTATGCCTACTCCCGCAGTTGCTTTTTTGACAGAGGATATGCGATGCGATGCGGGAATTATGATAAGCGCAAGCCATAATCCCTATGATGATAATGGTATAAAATTCTTTAATCATTATGGTTATAAACTTGCTCAAGAAGAAGAAGAAAGTATAGAATCTTATTATTACAATCCCACCTCACTCCAAAGCGCACTCAAAAGTGGGCTAGAAATCGGTAGTTCAAAGCGTATTGATGATGTGGTGGGACGTTATATTGTGCATATTAAAAATTCTTTTCCAAAGAATCTAACTTTACGAGGATTGCGTATAGTGTGTGATTGTGCTAATGGTGCAGCATATCGTGTTGCTCCTATTGTGTTGAGCGAATTAGGAGCTGATGTGATAGCTATTAATGATGAGCCTAATGGATACAATATCAACAAGCAGTGCGGAGCTATGCACCCTGAAGGCTTGGCTCAAGAAGTGATGACATATCGTGCTGATGTGGGCTTTGCTCTTGATGGCGATGCGGATAGATTAGTGGTGGTGGATAATAAAGGAAATATTGTCAATGGTGATAAACTCATCGGTGCACTTGCTTTGTATCAAAAGCAAATTGGCAAACTTGAAAATAATGCTATTGTGGCAACTTTGATGAGTAATCTTGCACTTGAAGAGTTCCTTAAGTCTCATCAAATAGGGCTTCATCGTTGCAATGTTGGAGATAAATATGTATGGGATAAAATGCGTGAGCATAAGCTTAATTTTGGAGGGGAGAGCAGCGGACATATTATTTTTAGTGATTATGCAAAAACTGGCGATGGCTTGGTGAGTGCATTGCAAGTTTTAGCACTTTTAATCCAAAGTGGGAAAAGTTCTCAAGATGCGCTTAATCCCTTTGAGATTTATCCGAGCGAGCTTGTGAATCTTAAAGTTTCTCAAAAAAAGCCACTTGAAAAAATTAATGGATTGCAAGAAAAATTAGATTCTATCAGTGCATCTGGGAATCGCCACCTTGTGCGCTACTCTGGCACAGAAAATAAACTTAGAATCTTGGTGGAAGGTAAAGATTGCAAGCTTGTGAGTGAGCAAGTTAAAATGCTTGTTGATTTATGCCAAAAGCAGCTCAATGTGTAAATAACAAATAAAATGAGACAATATGACTTTTGCATTTAGGTATTTAAAGCAGATTACAGCAAAACAACTAAGTATTTTTATTGCGCTTTTTATCCTAAGTATAGCTCTTGATCAATGGGTAAAATTCATTATGCTTGAGGGCTTTGTATGGGAGAGTGAAGCAATAACTATCGGGGGGAGGGCTCTTGTATATAATAAAGGCGTAGCATTTTCAATGTTTAGCTTTTTAGAGGAATATTTAAAATATATTCAGATTCTGCTTTTGATTATTTTATTTGCGGGTGCATTGTGGAGTGATTTTTTTATTAAACATTATGTGCCTCTTGGCATTTTAATTGGTGCGGGTTTATCAAATATCATTGATAGATTTGTATATGAGGGAGTTGTAGATTATGTGTATTGGCATTATTGGTTTGATTTTGCAATTTTTAACCTTGCTGATGTGCTCATTGATATAAGTGTGGTGTTGATGATTTATCAAATGTTACAAGAAAAAAGAAATGGTGGCCACGACTGGACTTGAACCAGCGACCACTACCATGTCAAGGTAGTGCTCTACCAACTGAGCTACGCGACCTTTATTATAAAAACTTTAAATCATTGCCAACAAAGGCGACACTAAGTTAAAAAGAGCGGATTCTATCTCAAGCTTGATTTAAACTTTCTTAAATATTATTTGATTTTCTTGTGCCATATCGCTTTAGCAGTTCATTGTTTGTCGTTATATTTAATAACTTGATTTTGCGTTTTTTTTTTTTTTGATAATATGTTTATAAATAAATTTAGGTGGGGGAATTTATGAAACGCATTTTATTAGTTATTTTGGTATTGGTTTTAGGTGTGCAGAGCAAGGCTGATGAGCTAATAAATGGTTCTTTTTCAAAATTAGGATTAAACTTTGCATATTTAGCGCATAATGCAGGGAAAAGCCATATAGATTCCCTGCATATAGCCTTGCATTATGATTCTTATTCTATTTTTGAAAATGGTTTTGTTTGGGGCTCAGATGCAATGTTAGGAGGTAGCACAGGAAATATTAATAAGCACTATCCTTTGCAAGGCACAGAGAATCTTACAAGTCAAAAATCACCTGTGGGCAGTGTGAATTTATTTTTTGATGGTCTTATATATGTTGGTTATTCGCTAATAAGGCGGAGTGTTGATATGCCTTTATACATTGGCACAGGCTATAAATTTGCTACTTTCCTCTCTGTTTCAATCAATACTCCTGCTGCTGGACAAATTTTAGCTTCTTATTTGCCTATTGAATTGCGAGGTGATATAAGAGTGCGTCCTCGTGTTGCTTTTGAATATCTTTTAGCCTATGATATAGGCTTATCTCAATCATTGCTTGTTCAATATGATGCAGGTGATAATAAAAGAAATCTTTCAATGAATAGAGGCTATGGATTACGCTTAAGTGTTGGTGGGAGGTATTATGTAAGCAAAGAAACTTTCTTTTATACTAATATCTTAGCTTCATACCAAAGCTTTGGGGCATCAGAGAGTGCAACTATTAGTATTGCACAACCACCTGCGGGTTCAAGTGGCACACCCGGTTACTTACCCGGAAGTGCTGTTGTCTCTTATCCACGCTCAAGTATAAGCTATGTGGGCTTACGATTTGGCATTGGATTCTAAGGGGGGCATAATGAAAGCAATGAAACTATCTCAATTTTTTATCACAATGTTTCTTTTTTGTGTTTTGTTCTGTGGTATGAGTAAGGCAGATGAGAGTATTTTTGCAGGAGATTCTCAATCAAAATGGCAAAAAAGCCTTATTAAACAGGGCTTTTATCGCTCTCTTGGTTTTTATAGTGGGTATTATCGCTATACTGAACCCACAGTGATGCACATAGATACCTTGATATTTGGACTTATAGGACAGATAGGGCATATCTCGCAAGGTATTAAGCTAGAGGGGACATTGAGAGTAAATTATGCACTTGGGCTTTATACAGGTGGTATTTTAGACCCAGATAATCCCGATAGAGACGGAGAGAAGGCATATGGTATGGATGGCTCTGTTGCTGGAGATATAGAGTTAAAGGGTGGATATAATCTCTTGCATTCTTCAAATGCCACACTTTATCTCCAAACAGGACTGGGTTATCATCTTAATCGCAATGAGTTTATGTCAATGGATAGAATACAGGGGTATTTTTATGTGCCTTTAGAGATTGAGGGAGAGGCACTTTTAAATCCAAAAATAGCATTTACCTATGGTGGTGGCTATCGTTATTTGATTTTTGGTAATCACCTCTCTACAGCGAGTAAATATGGCTATACAGGTGATGTAAGAGTTACGCAAAAAGAGGGCTTTGGATTTTCAGCCTTTATTGGAGCAAATTTTTTCAATAAAGCAAGAGAATTGCGTTCATTACGTTTAGTATATGAATATTGGAATATTGGAGATTCAAAGAGCATAAGAACAGAGAGCATTTATACAGGTAATGAAGTGTATTTATATGAACCTAAAAATAATACACATCGTCTTTTTATTCAATACAGCTTTGGGTTTTAAGTTAAACTAAATACGCTATATTATAGCTTTTAGATTCTATAAAAGCGTGGGAGTCAATGGAAAATAATGACAAAACGCGTAAGGGGCATTCGTATAAACTTTGGTGGCATAAGCTAAAGACACTCTATCGGCGTAGTGATAGATTTTTTCATTTGCTAGTGGGTATGCCAAGCTATGATAAATATTTAGAACATATGAGAATTCACCACCCTGATACAATCCCTAAGACGCAAAAAGAGTTTTTTACAGAAGCTTTAGAGGCAAAGTATGGTGCAGGAAGTGCAAAATGCTGATAAACAATATCTCGCAAGGTTTGCGACAACAAATTTTCAAGCATTTTATTCTTACACAGATTTTTTACAAGAGCGTCCGATGTTAGGCTATATTTTCAAACGGCTTTTACTTGTTATCCCCACTCTTATAGGTGTGATGAGTATTAATTTTTTGCTTATGCAGCTTGCCCCGGGTGGTCCTGTGGAGCAGACAATAGCTAAAATAGAGAATCTCGGGCATTTAAGTGAGGCAGCAGTAGGGCAAAATACTCTTTATAAAGGCTCTATTGGCTTAGAGCCTGAACTTATAGAAGAGATAAAAAAACTCTATGGCTTTGATAAGTCTCTAAGCGAACGATATTTTCAAATGCTTTTTCATTTTGCCTGTTTTGATTTTGGTGAGAGTTTTTATAGCCAATCAAGTGTGCTTTCAATCATCGCACAAAAATTGCCTGTGTCTATTTCGCTAGGGATATTTAGCACACTTATTATTTATCTTATTAGCATTCCGCTAGGTATTGCAAAAGCAGTGCGTAATGGTTCGCATTTTGATGTGATAAGTAGCGTCATTATTGTTGTGCTTAATGCGATTCCGGCTTTTATGTTTGGTGTGGTGCTTATCGTGCTTTTTTGTGGAGGGAGTTATTTTGATATTTTTCCTTTACGAGGGCTAGTGAGTGAGCATTTTGAATCTTTAAATATGTGGGGCAAGATTAAAGATTATTTATGGCATTTATTTTTGCCTGTGTTGTGCATTTCCATAGGTGGTTTTGCAACTTTAAGTATGTTAAGCAAAAATTGCTTTTTGGAGGAGATTCACAAAAGCTATGTGATAAGTGCTAAAGCAAAGGGTGGGAGCGAATCTTATATACTTTATAAGCATATTTTTCGCAATGCAATGCTTTTAATCGTAAGCGGATTTCCTGCTGTGTTTGTGGGTGCATTTTTTAGCGGAAGTTTGCTTATTGAAATTATTTTTAGCCTTGATGGTTTGGGGCTTTTGGGATATGAAAGTGTGATTAACCGCGATTATCCTGTTATTTTTGGCACTTTATATATTTTTACTTTTATTGCCCTTGTGATAGGTATTATAAGTGATGTGATGTATTATCTCATTGACCCACGTATCCATTTTGGGAGCAAAAATGTCTAATAGTATACTCAAAACTCGTTGGTATGTCTTCAAACAAAATAAACGCGCTTTTTATTCCCTTATATGTTTTGCACTCCTTTTTTTAATAAGCGTATTTGCAGAATTTATCGCTAATGACAAGCCACTTTTTATTTATAAAGATTCCAAAATGTATTTTCCTGTGTTTGTAAATTACCCTGAAACTACTTTTGGTGGGGATTTTGAGACTTGGAGTGATTATTTAGATAGCTATGTGAGAGATGAATTGCTTAAAGATGCTTTTGTTGTTTATGCGCCTATTCCTTATAGCTATGATAGTATTGTTATGGATTTACCTACTCAAGCCCCGACATCTCCTGATTCTAAGCATTATCTAGGCACAGATGATAAAGCAAGAGATGTAGCTGCGAGGCTTATTTATGGATATAGAATCTCTATTATTTTTGCCCTTATTTTAAGTATATGTAGTGTGATTATCGGTGTAAGCGTAGGAGCATTGCAAGGATATTATGGAGGTAAAATTGATTTAATAGGGCAGCGGCTCATTGAGATTTTAAACGCTGTGCCTATTTTGTTCGTGATTATTATCATTTCAAGTGTATTTGAGCCAAGTTTTATGTGGATTTTATGCGTGGTGTTGGCTTTTTCGTGGATGATACTTGTTAATCTTGTCAGGGCTGAATTTTTAAAAGCACGGAATCTTGAGTATGTGAGAGCTGCAAAAGCTATGGGTGTGAGTGATATAAAAATTATGTTTGTCCATATTTTGCCCAATGCGATGAGTGCTACGCTTACTTTCACGCCTTTTATTATGGCTGGAAGCATTGTAACGTTAAGTAGTCTTGATTTTTTGGGCTTTGGTATGCCTGTAGGAAGTGCGAGTTTAGGCGAGATTCTCGCACAAGGTAAAAATAATCTCTCTGCTCCACATTTAGGTATAAGTGCTTTTGTAGCACTTTGCGTGTTGCTTTCAATCCTTGTTTTTATTGGTGAGGGTTTACGCGATGCACTTGACCCACATATAAAGCCAAGTATGCAATCTCATACGAATTTAAAGGATAAAAATGATTTTAGAGATTAAGAATCTTTATGCTTCATTTTTACACTCCTCGCATTTTAGTTTGAGCAATGTCTCTTTGAGCATTGCTAAGAGTCAAAAAGTTGCACTTGTAGGAGAATCTGGTTCGGGCAAAAGTATGCTTGCACAGATGATTTTACGACTCCAAAATAATATTAGCATTCAAAGCGGGGAGATATGTTTCAATCATCACAATATCCTTGCTCTTAACCCAAAGGATTTACGCTCTTTGCGAGGAAAAGACATTGCTTATATTCCCCAAGAGCCACTCTCAAGTCTTAATCCACTTCATAAAGTAGGAAAACAGATTTTAGAGAGTTTTTATATCCACGCGAATGATCTTTATCCGCATTTACGCGGCAAAGCATTACATACAAAAGCACAAGAAAGGCTAGAAGAAGTATTAGAATCTGTCAATTTAAGCACAAATTTGGTTCATCGTTATCCTTTTGAACTTAGCGGAGGACAAAAGCAGCGCGTGGCTATTGCGATGAGCATTATTAATAATCCCACACTTCTTATTTGTGATGAACCAACAACGGCGCTTGATGTGCTTATTCAGCGGCAAATTATGGAGCTACTTTCTCATCTTAGCACCACAAGTGCGATTTTATTTATAAGCCACGATTTGGGTGTGGTAAAGGGATTTTGCGATAAGGTTGTAGTGATGAAAGAGGGCAGAGTTGTAGAGGAAAATACAACAAGTAATATTTTTACGTGCCCTACGCATTCTTATACACGTTTTCTTATAGAATCTTTGATTTTACCTACTAAGGTGCATAAGAGAGTAAATTCAAAAGATAGCACGCTTTTAAAGGTAGAAAATTTGAATGTGGGTGTATCTGTGCGGCATTTTTTCAAAACGCATTTTAAAGATCTTGTATCAAATGTCAATTTTACCTTGCAAAAAGGGCAGATTCTAGGTCTTGCTGGGGCTTCAGGCAGTGGGAAATCAAGCCTCGCATTAGGATTATTGCGCTTACTTGAGATAAAGGGGACGATATATTTTAAAGGACATAATTATGCAAGTCTAAAAGATATGCAAGAATTAAGAAGACATATCAGCATTGTATTCCAAGACCCTTTTTCCTCGCTTTCGCCAAGATTTACCATAGGAGATATTATTGCAGAGGCATTGGGTGGGAAATTTGCTGTTTTTAAAAAACAAGTGGAATGGGCATTAGAATCTGTGGGGCTAGATACGCATTTTGCACAAAGTTATCCTTTTGAACTTAGCGGAGGACAAAAGCAGCGCGTGGCTATTGCTCGTGCCATTGTGAGGAAACCTTCAATTTTACTCCTTGATGAGCCAACTTCTGCACTTGATAAAAGCTCTCAAAAGCTTATTCTTACGCTTTTATTGCAGCTTCAAGAACAATTAGATATGAGTTATATATTTATTACCCACGATTTAGAGATTTTACAAGCCTTAAGCGATGAGATTCTTATCTTGCATAAAGGGCGTGTGGTAGAGCAAGGGGTGAGTAAGGAAGTTTTTGCAAATCCTCAAAATGCGTATGCAAAAAGTCTTATTACAGAGTTTTTTAAAAGAGGGAAAAATGATAGAATCTAGCTTTAGCTTACTTAAAGCACTTAAATCTTATGGACTTTTAGAAGGTAAACCAAGCTGGTGGTGGGAAGGAGCAGGAAGCTTTGAAGTGGTTCTTGGAGCAATTTTAGTGCAAAATACGCAATGGAGTAAGGTAGAAATAATGCTTGATTCTATGAAAAAGGCTGGAATTTTAAGTGGAGATTCTCAAAAAGATTTAGCACAAATGGCACATATAGAATCTTATGTCTTGCAATCACATATCATTGGTTTGCAGAGGCAAAAATCTAGTTATATTACTCAGCTTTCCCACGCTATTATGACAGATTTTGGAGATTTTGAAAGCTTTAAAAATGCTGTGGATTTTGAATGGCTTATAGCTCAAAAGGGTATAGGGCGCGAGAGTGCGTATGCAATTTTAAATTATGTTTGTGAGCGTGAGGTAATGGTTGTGGATAGATACACGCATAGGCTGCTGACTGCTTTGGGCTGGGAGATAGAGGATTATGAGGAATTAAGGGCATTTTGTGAGAATGGGGTCAGAGAGAATCTTGCTTTAGTCTATGAGCTTTATCCGCAAGATATGAGTTTGGCGCAGATTTTTGCACGTTTTCACGGCAAGATTGTAGAATGGAGTAAGACAAAGCAGGATATAAAACATATTTTGATACAATAGACTTGAGCTTTAAGGAGGAGAAGCAAAATGAAAGTCAATATAAAAAAAGTTTGGTTTTTAGGAATAGTATTTGGCATTCAAGTTTATGCATTAGAACATAGCCACCCTAAAGTCCCTTGTGTGCCTCAAGATGAGGTTACCAAACATTATAGTGCTATACAAAGTAAATCTGTTCCTGAGTGTTTGGATTTATTTAACAATAAAGTAAAGTTGGGTAGTCATTGTGTATATAAAAATAAGACATTAGATGATGTGTATAATTCATTAAGAAAAAAACATTCGTTTTTGCCTCAAAAAATATCCACACAAAGTATTTTAGAGCAAAGACACGCTGCAGAGATAGAATTGCCTTCAGAAAATCAAGTTTTAATTTTACTCTCCTTTGATACAGATAAGGCGCATCATCTTATCACTTATGATGAGAACAATAACACTACGATACATACTACTTGCTTTGTTATGCCTTGATGTGATAGTCATAAGAATGATTTTTGTAGTATATCAAAGTAGTGTTTCTAAGGAGACGACAATGAAGAAATTTTTTTATTGTTTGTGGTATTAGAGCTTTGTGGAGTAAATCTTCTTTTGCATAAATGCAGAAACTCATTTGATGTATTTTACGCCACAAGATTCAAAAAGTTTTATGTTCTATAATGACAATATGAAATTTTCCCATAAAGGTAATATGATGATAGGCTTAGAATTTGGGTGGAATCTAAAATATGATTAAGTTTTTTTGAAAGCAGTATATAATTGATAATGTTTTTTATTTTTAAGTGATATTTAAATCTTTATTTACTAATATATAAGCCTATATAAAAACTTAGGAGGTTGCTATGCAAAGATTTTCTAGTATTGTGGTGGTTTTAAGTCTATGTGTTGCTACTCTTAGTGCGGCTAAACCTCAAAAAGAACTTACAAATGCTGATAAAGCATTGCTTTTTGGGAATACAGAAGTGAATGTCGTTGCTTTAAGTGATGAGGAAATGAAAAATACAACAGGAGAATTTTGGCTTACTGCAATAGGCATTACAGGGGTTACTTGGGGACTTAATTGTCTTTTAAATAAGAACTGCAAGGATGTTAGTTTTACAAGCCCACCTATAAATTGGTAATTGTAAATGCTTTATAGAATCTTCGCTCTTTTGTGCCTTACACTTTGCGCACTTAGGGCGGAGTATAGCTGTGATGAATTTAAATGCACAGATTATAAAATCGGGCTTGGTGCATTAGCAGGAGTGCATCATACTTCTTTACACGATATGTCAATGCTTGGCGGGACATTCAATGCTCTTTTCTCTCAATATACTGCAAAATATGGCTTGATATGGAATGCTACATTTGGGTTACTCAATGCAAATGTAAAAAACGCTCAAAATGCTGTGATAGCCTATAATAAGGATAGATTCAATACCTTTGGTGCGCATATAGATAGCACGATATTTTTAAGCAAAAATGTGAAAAATGATGTGCAAAATCCTTTTTTTGTGGGGATTATTCTTGGCGGAAGTGCTTTATTTTTTGATGAAAAATATGGTGTGCCAAATACTGCACTTTTTACATTGGGACTTGGGGTATCTGGCTCTTATCTTTTAGAAAATAATCTCGCCTTAGAGTATGGAATCTCCTATAACTATGGTGTGTATGGACTCTATACTTATCCTGATAGATACACGCCCGATAGGTTTGGTGCTGCTACAAAATGGAGCAAACTAGAGCCAAATAATCACCAAATCCGCGCTTTTGTGGGCTTACACAAAAATAAACTCTATGGGCTGTATAGTAAGCTCACTTTTACCCTCACACATTTAGATTCTGCATCTTCAAGTGTAATAAATCGCTATGGCGTCTCTAGTGTCTATCCACAAGCAATGCAAGCAATTTTTGGCTTAGAGTTTGGCTTTGGATTTAATAAATGGCTTTAAGTCTTTTTTACATTATATTAGAGTAGAATGGTGTGTTTTCAAACAAAAATAAGGAGGAAGTAATGAGAGAAGTGCGATATGAAGATATTAAATCTGCTGTTGCTAAACTTGCCATTAATGCGTGTTGTATCCAAACGCCCGATATTAAACGCGCCTTTAGTGCTGCAAAGGGAAGTGAAAAGTCTGCATTAGGACAAAATATCCTAGATACGCTCATTGAAAATGGCAAGATTGCGGAAAGCAATATGATGCCTATCTGCCAAGATACAGGTATGACCGTGGTGTTTGTAGAAATCGGGCAAGATGTGCATATCACCGGAGGCTACCTTGAAGATGCCATTAATGAGGGTATTAAAGAGGGCTATACGAATGGTTATTTGCGTAAATCTGTCGTAGAAGAGCCACTTTATGAGCGCAAAAATACGACAAATAACTCTCCTGCAGTCATTCATACGCGAATAATCAAGGGCGATAAGTTGCATTTAAAAGTCTGCCCTAAAGGCTTTGGGAGCGAGAATAAAAGTGTGCTTAAAATGCTTGTCCCAGCCGATGGCATTGAGGGTGTGAAAAAAGTCTTTACCGAAGCGGTGAAACTCGCAGGTCCCAATGCTTGTCCTCCTATGGTGATTGGCGTAGGTATTGGTGGGACAATGGAAAAAGCAGCAATTTTAGCCAAACAGGCGGCTGTGCGCGAAATAGATTCTAAAAATAAAGACCCACGCTATGCCAAGCTTGAAGAAGAATTGCTTGAAATTGCGAATCAAACAGGCGTAGGACCACAAGGATTAGGTGGCACTACGACTGCGTTTAAAGTCAATGTGGAATGGTATCCTACACACATTGCGGGGCTTCCTGTGGCAGTAAATATCAACTGCCACGCCGCACGACACGCTGATATTGAGCTTTAAGGAGGAAAAAAATGGGAGAGCCAAAAAAAATCACTGCACCTATAAGTAAAGAAGTGGCAAAAAGCCTCAAAGCAGGGGAGAGTGTGCTAATCTCTGGCACAATTTTATGCGCTCGTGATGCGGCACATAAAGCTTTAACTGAAGCGTTAGCGCGTGGAGAAAAACTCCCTGTGGATTTGAGTGGCGAGACGATTTATTATCTTGGACCCACTCCTGCAAAGCCGGGCAATGCGATTGGTAGCGCAGGTCCTACAACAAGCGGGAGAATGGATAAATATACGCCGACAATCATTGAGCAAGGCATTCACGGAATGATTGGTAAAGGCTATCGCAGCAAAGAAGTCATAGATTCTATGGTTAAGCACGGCGTTGTATATATGGTGGCTGTGGGTGGTGCGGCAGCACTCATTTCAAAATGTATCACTAAATATGAAGTCTTAGCTTATCCTGAGTTAGGACCTGAAGCGGTTGCACGACTTACAATAGAAAACTTCCCTGCGATTGTGGCTATTGATGCGTCAGGCAATAATTACTACGAAGTTGGACAAGCTCCTTATAAGAAAATTTAGTATTTTGTATCTTAATAGATTCTCAAATCTATTAAGATTTATGTTCAATAACAAACTCCGAAATAAATATAATGTGAATGGGGGAATAATGTTTTTATATCTAGATTAAAGAGAAAGATACGACAGGTATTTGTTCATTTTGATACAACCCAAACAGAAATGCAAATACTAAACTTAAGGCATTTTATCGTGCCAAATCCCAATGCACAAATACAACAGAATCATTTTTTTGATAATGAGACTTTAAGCGTTTTTGTAGGCACACATTTTGCCACTTCATTTCATAAATCTTTGCAATATTTTATCAGTTATTATCCTTGGTATTTTGAAAACAAAGAAATCGGTTGTCGGGATTTATATACATTGGAGTTTTGTCAAAAACTTGGTATAAAATCCTATTTTTCGCGTTGTTTGACTCTTACACTTCCTAAACGAGAAGCAAGTGTAGAACAAAATAAGGTTTTTTTTGGTTGGTGTTACTAAGGCGATTTATAAATATATCCCAGGGTTGTGCCTGAAGAGAGGTTAGATTGGCAAAGTAGCTATGAAAGAAATAAATCTTTGATTGAGACTTATAAAAATCAAGCAAAACTCATCATCACTTGTGCGCTGCATTGTGCCGCTCCTTGTGTAGCTATGGGAATACCCGTGGTTTTAATTGCCTTAGAAGAAGAGAATCTTAATCGTTTTTCTGCTGTGAGCGGGATTTTGAGAATTTGGACGAAAAAAGAGCTAAAAAATGGACAAGTAGATTTTAATCCAAATGTATTAGATATAGAATCTCTCAAAAAAGATATGTTAGAAAATTTGTATTTAAGCATTCAAAAGGCAATGGGTGAGGTAATAGATAAAGTGCGATTAGAACAAATACGACAAAGAATTGCAGAATTTAAAGTGCCTTTTATGTGATTACATCTCCCAAGTTGCAAAAGCTTTTTTAACAACTTCAATCACACTATCCATACCTCCTGCAAGCGAGAAAAGCCAATATTTATGCGCATAAATGAGTTCAGCTTGTTTAATAAGCTTTGCTTCCTCATTGTTAGCTGGCATTACAAGTATGCGAGCGATGTCCATTTCTTGATGAAAAATATAAGATTGAAGTGCGTCCATAAAGCATTCACGGAATCGCCGCTTATCAAAAAGCTCTTTTACTTCTTGGATTCTATTTATACACTTTTGTAATTCTTCACTTTTAAGCTCTTCTAAACGCTTTTCTTTATTGAGAAGCTCAAAACGTTCGGTAAGTGCTGCTACTTCTAAAAATACTTCTTCAACAAATGCTTTATCTTTAAGCCCTAAATCAATCCACTCGCGAGTTTTTTGCTTTATTTTAGCTAGATTTGCTTCATAAGCTTCAGATGTGGGTAAAGTGAGTGTGATAGGGGATTTTTTATGTGAAGTATCAATGAGTTTGATAGCTTCAGGGAAAGGCATTTCTTTTGTCCCGTGTATGCGAGCACCTCCCTCTGTAGCATTGATTACCTCAATAGGATAAGGAGTGTTGGCAATATCGCGTTCATAAAATGTTAAAAATAGCTTCCATATTTTTGTGGATTCTATCATACCGCCGCCACCATATTTTTCTACCATAATTTTTTGTCCCTTTTGTTCCATTTCTTCGGGATTGATTTCGTGTGTGCCATATACGGCGTTTTTAGCGTGAGATGTGCCATCTTCGCCAAATGCTAGGTCTTGTCCAATGATAATACAACGTTTAAAGCGCGAATGCACCACAAGCTCATAAGCCATATTTGCAGCACTCATACCGATGCCCAAATAGCCATATTCTGGAATCTCAAAGTAGTTTGTATATCCAAAAGGACGCAAAGAATATTGCACTACATTACCTTTAAGTGCATTTTTAAGACGATTATGCACAATGGAAGTGATTGCAAATATAACGTCTTTGTGTGCCCATTTAGGAGTGTCTTCATAGAATTTTGCTGTGAGTTCTACACGTTCAAGTGAAAAAACAATATCGGGTTTAATACCCTCTTTTGCAAGGATTGGGAAAGATGCGTCAATACAAAAGATTGTAGCATAATCTTGGATTTGCTTTAAATATGGAATCTGCTTGCTTAAACTTGGACCTGTGGCGACAATAATGGCTGTATCTCTTCCTTTAATTTGTGCGAGTAAATCAAGCAAAGTGGGCGATTTAATTACATCGGGGAGATTTTGTATGTGATGTGAAATGCCAATGATAGAATCTCGGCTGTCATTACCTACGCTAATTACACTATGTTCAATAGAGCGGATAAAAAATTGATTAATTTTGATATAAAGCTCTGAATAAATTTCATAATAGGAATTAAAAAGATGTAAATCATAGACTTTTGAGTAAATTTTTGCATCACGATTACTTGCAAAAAGTATATCAATGCTCGTAGAATCGCAACTTTTAGCGTCAATAAAAATAAGCCGTTTTTCTAAGATTTCTTTAGAAAAATCCATAAAATGTAGCACAATAAAGAGTAATTCTATTTCAGGTTCAAGCACAATGATACGTTTTAAAAAATCATTTTGCAAAAGGACTTTATAAAACACCCCATTGCCTATGCCAAAAAAATACAAATAAGGATAATGTGAATATTTTGCAAACGATTCAATTTTAGCATTTGTTTCTTCAAGCGGGTTACCTTGAAAGAGTGGAGTATTTGAGCGTTTGTCAATAATATTAATATTAAGAGGGTCGTTTCCTTGATAAACTTCAAAGTCCTGGTTAGGTTCAAACTCGTTCAATCTAAGTGCGAGGGCAGGAGAGCGAATTGCCAACGCAGAGAGATTTAGACTAAAAAAATCCTGCATAAAGTGTATTTATAATAGTTATGCTACTTGACTACTGAAGAAGTCTAAGCACATTTTGTTGCACAGCATTAGCTTGTGCCATTGCAAAGTTACCGCTTTGAGCCAAAACATTATGTTTAGAGAATGTTGCAGATTCTGATGCAAAATCCACATCTCTAATATTTGATTCTGCAGCTTTAACATTAACTTGTGTAACAGAGACGTTGTTAATAGTTGAAACAAGTTGAATCTGTGCTGAACCAATATCTGCACGGAGTTTATCAAGCTGGGCACGTGCAGATTCTGCCATATCCATAACTACCATTGCACCCTTAAGGCTTGTAACCCCAGCTCCGATACCATCAAAATGGAGATTAGCTTGAGCGACATTCGCATTTGCTCCACAAGCAGAAGCGACATTCGCGTCCATTTCCCCACGTATATAGCGGAGATTTGCAGTAAATTCGGCAATACCTTGCGCAGAATGGAATCCTATATGGCTATAATTTACTCCGCTCACAATAATATCTCTTGCATCTGTTCTAATAAGCGTTAAGCGCCCAACAATAGCGTGGTCTGTTCCAGAGATACCAGCGAAATTTCCTCCACCAAATATTTTTCCACTATCGCCTTGAGTGCGGATACAAATCGCTCGCCCATCAAGGCTACGCACATTCATACGCCCTGTAATATCAGTAAAAGCTTCACAACCCGTGCGTTCTTTAATAGAATTAATGGCATTAAGTAAGCGTCCATCAGAATCATTTTTGCGAATATCGTGAACATTTCCGATTGTTACACCATTGATAACTAGCTCACGAATAGTGCCAGAGAGCACAGGCACATCACCTGTTGCCATTACGTTCCACGCAGCACGCACACCTAGTGTATCAGAATATTTATTGATAACTTCAGTTAAAACACCTATACCTGTTCCTGCAGATGTAGAAATTTTAACGGTTTCAGTTTCAAAATCGTGCTTTCCATCAACTTGGCGGAATTTTAACATTACTTCAGTAAGATTTGATGCTGCACCAGAAGCAAGCATACCAATCCCTCCAAATGATCCACTTTCTAAGCGCACGTGTCCAATTTTATCCGAACTTGTAGGACCGATAGAGGCTTTAACAGTTGTATTTGAATATGCACCAATTTGAAACTCTTTATTTGAAAATGCACCAGAGAGCATTTGTTGCCCGTTATAGCTTGTAGTATTTGCAATATTATCAAGCTCCTCTAAAAGGCGAATAATATCACTTTGAAGCGCTTTTCTTGTTTCGTTACTTTGTCCATCTTGTGCTGCTTGAATAGCTTTGGTTTTAATGGTGTCTAGAATCTTTAGCTGCTCGTCCATTGCTTTATCTGCAACTTGTATCATACCGATAGCATCATTTGCATTTCGGACTGCTTGTCCCAAGCTTTCACTTTGACTTCTTAAACTATCAGCAATCGCCATACCTGAAGCATCATCAGCTGCTTTATTTAAGCGTAAGCCAGAACTTAACTTTTCAAGTGAGCTATGCAGACTTCTATTGTTTTGCACACCGATAGTGTGAGCAGTAAGGGCGGAGATGTTTGTGTTTATCCTAAAACTCATTTTGCATCCTTTGCTAAACTTTTTTTCATTTGTGCCGATTAAGCAAAAGATGTTCCATATTTTTTGTGTCAAAAAACATAAAATGTGAAATTCTAATGAGAATCTGTGCTAAAATCCGTTTTTTATTTCTCATAGAAATTAGGCATTAGGGGAATTTAAGCTATGAAAGATTTAATCATTGTAGAATCGCCCGCCAAAGCAAGGACGATTAAGAATTTTTTAGGGAGTAAATATGAGGTTATAGCCTCTAAAGGTCATATCCGAGACTTGCCAAAATATACTTTTGGCATTGATATAAAGGATAAAACATTCCACCCACAATACACTATCAGTAAAGACCATATGGAGATTGTTGAGAAAATTAAGGTTGCTAGTAAAAAAGCAAAGGTAACTTATATTGCAACAGATGAGGATAGAGAGGGGGAGGCTATCGGTTTTCATATTACTCAAGCTCTAAATCTCCCTTATGAAAAAATCCCACGCATTGTGTTTCACGAGATTACAAAAAATGCTATTACGCACTCATTGCAAAATCCGCGTCAAATTGATATGGCAAAGGTAAATGCTCAACAAGCACGGCGGTTGCTTGATAGGATTGTTGGTTTTAAACTTTCCGAACTTATTTCTTCCAAGATTCAGCGTGGATTATCAGCAGGACGTGTGCAAAGTTCTGCGCTTAAGATTATTGTGGATAGGGAACGAGAGATACGCGCCTTTAAGCCGACAATTTATTTTTTAATTAATGCAGTTTTTAATATGAAACCTAAGAGTAAGCAAAAAAACCAAGATAATGGTCAAAATAATATAGAAGCCGAACTCATCACTTATGACAAAAAGCTTGAAAAGCTCTCTTTGCAAAATTTTGAGGCGGTAGAGGCGATGTTGGAGCATATCCAAAAGCAGCAATTTTTTATTAAAGAAATTATCACAAAAAGTAAGAAAATATCAACACCTCCACCATTTATGACTTCTACATTACAACAAAGTGCCTCAAGTTTATTAGGATTTTCTCCCTCACGGACAATGAGTATTGCACAACGACTTTATGAAGGTGTGGAAACAAATTTTGGAAGTATGGGGGTAATTACCTATATGAGGACAGATAGTCTTAATATTGCCAAAGAAGCGCAAAAAGCCGCAAGAGAAATGATTATAAAAACTTATGGCAAAGAATATGTTCCTGCTAAAACCAAAAATTATGCTACCAAATCCAAAGCTGCACAAGAAGCTCACGAAGCGATACGACCAACCAATCTTGATTTTACTCCAGAAATCGCAAAATCTTATCTTAAGCCAGAAGAGCATAAGCTTTATGCACTTATTTATTATCGTTTTTTGGCTTCACAAAGTCAAGATGCGCTTTTTGAGATACAAAATATTATTTTTACACCTCATAATCAAACACATTTGATTGAATTTAAAGCAAGTGGGCGCAAACTTGTTTATGATGGATTCTATAAAATTATGGGAAATGATGACAAAGATAAGCTTTTGCCCGAATGCAAAGAGGGCGAAGATGTGTTATTAAATAATATAGAATCTGTTCAAAAATCCACCGAAGCTCCGTCGCGTTATTCTGAAGCAAGCATTATTAAAAGTATGGAATCACTTGGTATTGGTCGTCCCTCCACTTATGCACCAACTATTGCATTGCTTGTGGCACGAGAATATGTGAATATAGAAAAAAAGCAGCTTGTGCCGCAAGAAAGTGCATTTAAGGTGATAGAAATGTTGGAATCTTATTTTGATGAGATTGTAGATACCCATTTTACCGCCGGATTAGAAGATAAGCTTGATGAAATCGCTCAAGCAAAAATGAATTGGGAATCTGTGCTGTGGGAGTTTTATCAGCCATTTATGCAAAAGATAGAATCTGGCAAAAAAGTGATTGTCTCACAAAAAGTTGCTATTCCTACAGGAGAGATGTGTCCAAAATGTGGGAAAGAGCTTGTGCAACGCAAGAGCAAATATGGTGAATTTATCGCGTGTAGCGGTTATCCCAAATGTAAATATATTAAACCTACACAGCAAGATTCTCAATCGCAATCCCAAGAATATGGTGTATGTGAAAAATGTGGCGAACCTATGATAAAAAAGTTTGGTCGTAATGGTGAATTTATCGCGTGTAGCGGTTATCCCAAATGTAAAAATACAAAATCTCTCACAGACAAAGCACAGGCTCATAGTGTTGAAGGTGTGGTTTGTCCAGAATGCGAAGGAGAGATTGTAAAAAGATTTAGCCGCAGGGGAGCGTTTTATGGCTGCAAGAACTATCCAAAATGCACTTTTATCTCAAAATTTGAGCCTATCAAAGAGAAATGTCCGCAATGTGGCGGAATAAGCGTAGAGCGTGAATATCGCAAAAAACAAGTGCGCGAATGTCTCAAATGCAAGCATAGAATAGAAATATAAAAATTATCAAATAATGTTACTTTTTCTCTAAAAAAATAGATAAACCTCAAAAAACCTTTTGCTTTTAAGCAAAATCGGGGTAGGGGGTAGAATAGCGCTTATGCATTTGTAAAATAAAAAATGCAAATTTAATCAATAAGGGTGGTTTGACAATTAAAACAAAAAAATTGTTTGCAAGGTTGGCTATAATTTTATTTTTTGTGGCTTCGGCGCTTGTGGCTGAAGAGAGCGGTGTGTTTGGAGGCAATGCTGTAGGTTATGGAACTCCTCATATTAAAGTATCAAATGTTAGTGGAGATACTAGTAAGACAGATTATAATGGCATAACCTTTGCATTTATTGCTGGTTATAAGCAATTCTTTACTCCTAACTTTGGATTGCGCTACTATATAAATGTAAATACAATTGGAAAAGATGTGGGTCAAAAATTTAGAGGAACTCTAATGGATTATGGGGTAAATATTGATATGCTCTATAATTTTATCGCTCGCCCTAATGCAAACCTTGGTTTTTTCTTAGGAGCTGGAGCAGGTGCAAATACTTGGGGTAAAGATATTGGTAAGGATATTGCAGATTCAAAAAATGTTAAAAAAACTGCTTTTAGTGCAGGTTTAAATTTTGGTTTGCGTAGTGTGTTTGCTAAGCATTATGGGCTAGAAATTGCTGCTCGCGTGCCATTTACAAAAACTACTATTTTTGATGGAGACAATGGAGGCCAAAAGATAAAAATGACAGGTTCATATGATTATAATGTTGAGCTGCGTTATATTTTTAATTTCTAAAATCTTTTAGATTCACGATTGCAGTAAATATATTTACTGCAAAACTCAAATTTAAGAATCTCCTTATCTAAATGATAAATTTATTTTAAAAACCCAAATCTTGAAAAAGCACTTTACACTATTGCTCGTCCAACCAATGCTGTGATGTCGTGCTCAAAAAGTGGTGTGTGCGTTATGAAAAAACGATGCCATTACAAAGGCACAAGCAAAAATTACATATTTCATCAATTAGGATAAGATTTTCACTGCAGTCCCGTATACAAGCACTTCTGAAGTATTAGACATAAGCGATGAAGTGGCATAAGAAATACCAATAATGCCATTTGCTCCAAGAGCGTGGGCTTCTTCTATCATACGCTCGGTAGCGATATTTCGCGCGTCATTAAGCATTTCGGTATAGCCTTTAATCTCTCCACCAACAATACCTTTAAGCCCTGCCATAATATCACGTCCTATGTGTTTTGATTGCACCATTGAGCCTTTGACAAGCCCTAAGACTTCATAACTTTGTGGTATATAAGCAACACTATAAAGTTTCATATTGCCTCCTTATTTTAGTTCATTTTTTACGCGGATATGAAGTTCTTTAAGCTGTTCATCATTAACTTTGCTTGGGGCAAGAGTAAGCGGGCAAGTTGCTCTTTGTGTCTTAGGAAAGGCAATGACATCGCGGATACTTTGAGATTTACTTAAAAGCATAATCAATCTATCAAATCCAATAGCAATTCCTCCGTGTGGAGGTGCACCAAAGCTTAATGCTTCAAGTAAAAAGCCAAATTTATCCTCTGCTTCTTGTGTGCTAATGCCAAGTAATTCAAACACACGCTTTTGTATAGAATCTTTATGGATTCTAATGCTTCCCCCACCAAGTTCAATGCCATTGAGCACCACATCATAAGCCACAGAGGTAATCTCCTCAATATCTTCTTTATCCAAATCATTTGGCATTGTAAAAGGGTGATGTAGGGCTTTTGTTTTACCCTCATCTTTTTCAAACATAGGAAAATCCACCACCCATAAAAATTTATATTCGTTTTCATTAATAAGCTTCATATCTTCAGCAACTTTAAGACGCAACCTTCCCATATAATCCCATACTATTTTTTTAGCTCCTGCGCCAAAGAAAATAATATCTCCAACCTCTGCTTTTACGCGCGATACAAGCTCATTGAGTGCAGATTCAGAGATAAATTTTACTAAAGGACCTTTGAGTTCATTTTCTTTTACTTGAACATAGGCTAGCCCTTTTGCACCAAACTTACGCACGAAATCTTCTGCTTCACCTAGAGTCTTGCGTGAAAAAAATGTATCTCCACCTTTGACACATAGAGCTTTAATGCGATTGTTTTTAGAATCTTGTGCGATATTTTTAAAAATTGCATTGCTTGAATCTACAAATAAATCTCCCACTTCTACAAGCGGCATACAAAAGCGTAAATCGGGCTTGTCGCTTCCATAAGATTCCATAGCTTGTGCATAAGGTAGACGCATAAAAGGTATTTCAATCTCCGTGCCACACGCACTAAAAATATCTTTAAGTAGATTCTCTGCTACACTAATAATATCCTCTTGCTCACAAAAACTCATTTCAATGTCAATTTGCGTAAATTCTGGTTGCCTATCAGCACGCAAATCTTCATCGCGAAAGCATTTAGCGATCTGAAAATATTTATCAAATCCGCTCATCATAAGGAGTTGTTTAAAAAGCTGTGGGCTTTGGGGCAGGGCATAAAACTCACCTTGATGCACACGTGAGGGCACAAGATAATCCCTTGCCCCTTCAGGTGTGGCTTTTGTAAGTATAGGCGTTTCTACTTCTAAAAAGCCCATTTTTTGCAAACTATTACGTGTAGCAATAGCTGCATCAGAGCGGATTTTGAATATATTATATGCTTTAGGAGAGCGCAAATCCAAATAACGATATTTAAGTCGTAACTCCTCATTTACGCTTTCATCACCAATGGTAATGGGAGGTGTGGGCGATTTATTTTCAATAATAAGTGAGTTTAGCACAATTTCTATCATACCTGTTTTAAGTTTAGGATTCTCTAGTCCTGCACCTCTTGCTCTTACTTTACCTTTTGCAACGAGTACATATTCATCGCGCACACTTGAAGCGATAGCGTGAGCTTGAGTGCTTGGGTCGCATACAAGTTGGACAATACCACTTTTATCGCGCAAATCAATAAAAACTACACCTCCGTGGTCTCTGTAAGTATTGCACCAGCCGCAAACTTGCACTTCTGTGCCAATATGCTCCTCTCCTAATTCCGCACATAAATGAGTTCTTAACATTGCTAGCCTTTTAGAGTAAAATAAACATATTCATAGAGAATTAAAAATTCATTTCTTCAAGAATCTGGCGTAAAGATTGTTCAATTTCAGTAGGATTTGATTTACTAATAAATCCATCAGCTTTCAGTCGTTCTGCCATTTGGTAATTACTATCGCTACTCATTGATGAGTTGATAATAACGGGAATATGACAAGTTGCAGGTGTTTCTTTAATACGTTTAAGCACTTCAAAGCCTGAAACAACAGGCATTTCTAAATCTGTGATAATCACCCCAATATTTGCGGCTACACCTGGATTATGGAGATAATCAAGTAATGCCTTGCCATTAGGGAAAGTAAAATACTTAAGACCGAGTTTTTCTATGATTTGTTGTAATGATTTGGCTGCTGGTTTAGAATCTTCAGCGAGAAGCACAATTTTATCACTTTCAATATTTTTTATATCATTGAGTTCAAGTTCATTTGCAGCGTTTCCACCCGGGAA
This sequence comes from Helicobacter sp. MIT 03-1614, assembly GCF_000762925.2. Classification (NCBI taxonomy): domain Bacteria; kingdom Pseudomonadati; phylum Campylobacterota; class Epsilonproteobacteria; order Campylobacterales; family Helicobacteraceae; genus Helicobacter; species Helicobacter sp. MIT 03-1614. The sequence continues at coordinate 79,425 of NZ_JRMS02000002.1, read as the reverse complement.
AGCCTCTGTGAGCATACGTTCTACATCAAGAATTTGAATCACTGAACCATCATCGTATTTTGTCGTAGCAGTGATTTTTGATTCGCCATCTACACCATATTCTGGTCCAACGCTCACGTCATTCCAATTTTTATGGATAATGCGCTTTACACCCATAATTTTAAGCCCAACGGTATGATTAGAAAAGCTACATATAATCACGAGATTCTTATCTGTATTGAGTGAATATTCTCGCAAATCTCTATTAGGGCATTCCTTGCTATAATAGAGCCAACGTCTCATATCTACAAGAGGAATTGTTTCATCACGCACCGTAAGATAACCCAATACAATACCACTATTGTCTCCCGCAGTTTCAGTAAGGTCATCATTATAGTATATAATTTCACGTATTTTAAATACATTCATTGCATAAAGCTGATTTGAGCCATCACTTTCTTCTTCAAGTGTAAAGCATAAAAACTGCACTTCATTATTAAGATGCAAAGAAGTTGTTTTATCAATCAAAGATTGCTTTTGTGTCAAAGTCAGCCTCCAAAATAAGAAGAAATACAGAAATGTCGCTTAAATAATGGTATGATTCTATCATAAAATACATAATATAAGCACTTAAACTTCAAATTTTAAAGGTAAATCGTTATGACAAGTCAAGAATATTACACACAAGTGCAGATTCTCAAAAAGATGGCATATCACTATTATGTGCTTGATGAACCTATTGCAACTGATGAGCAATATGATAGCCTCTATCATCAGATAGTACGTTTTGAAGAAGAAAATCCTCATCTTATTGATGCAAGTTCGCCAACACAACGTGTAGGTGATGTGCCCTTAGAATCTTTTAGTAAAAATACGCATTTGGAGCGTATGTGGAGTCTAGAAGATGTTTTTAATTATGATGAACTAGTAGAATGGGTGCAAAGAATCTATAAAAGCTACCCTCAAGCTACTTTTACTTGCTCACCTAAATTTGATGGTGCAAGTCTCAATCTCCTTTATCAAGAAGGCAAGCTAGTGAGTGCTACGACACGAGGAGATGGTGTTATTGGGGAGCTTGTAACGCATAATGCAAAGACGATTCAGAGTATTCCTCTTGAAATTAATTATAAAGAGGAAATTGAGATACGCGGTGAAGTAGTCATAGCCAAAGAGGATTTTGAATATATTAATCAAGATCGTTTAAGCGAAAACCTAAGCCTTTTTGCAAATCCTCGTAATGCAGCAGCAGGGAGTTTGAGACAGCTTGATGCAAAAATTACTGCTAAACGCAAACTTCGTTTTATGCCTTGGGGCATTGGGGCAGGTTTGATACGATTTGAGAGCTTTTATGAAGCTTTTAATACAATTACACGACTTGGTTTTGCTCCTGTGCCTTTTTTGAGTTATTGCGAGAGTATAGAATCCATACAAAATGCTTATAATGTGCTTTTTTCTCAACGCAATAATTATCCCATAATGCTTGATGGTATGGTGATTATGCTTGATAAAATTGCCTCTCAACAACAACTTGGTTGGACGATTAAATCTCCTCGTTTTGCTTGTGCTTATAAGTTTCCCGCAGTGGAAAAGAGCTCTAAGATTCTATCTGTAAGCCTACAAGTTGGACGCACAGGTATTATTACACCTGTGGCAGAACTAAAGCCTGTGGAGATTGAGGGAGCGATGATTTCACGTGCAACTTTACACAACTTTAGTGAAATTGAGCGCAAAGATATTCGTTTGGGCGATGAAGTGATTATTATTCGGAGTGGAGATGTGATTCCTAAAATCATTAAACCGCTTGTGGCTTTGCGTGATGGTACTCAAAAAGTTATTTCTAAACCTACGCATTGTCCAGTCTGTGGAGAAGAACTTTTACTTGAAGATATATTCATCAAATGTCAGAATCTAAGCTGTGAAGCGCGTGTAATAGAATCCATTATCCATTTTGCCTCAAAAAAAGCGCTTAATATTGATGGTTTAGGTGAAAAAATCGTGATACAACTCTATGAAAATGCCTTTGTAAGAAATATTAAAGATATTTATGCTTTAAGCATACAACAATTGCTCACACTTGAAGGGTGGCAAGAAAAGAGGGCAAATAATCTTATTTATGCTATACAAAATACTATAGGTGTAGAGTTATGGCGTTTTATTAATGCACTTGGCATTGAACATATTGGTGAAGGCGCAAGTAAAAAGCTTGCTCAAAAATTTGGATTAAATGTGTTTGAACTTGAACTTTCAGAAATATTGAGCGTTGATGGATTTGGGGAGGAAATGGCATATTCGCTTGTGGAATTTAATCACGCTAACAAAACGCTTATTGCTGAGCTGCTTTGTATTATCAAGCCTAAAGTAGAGTTATTAGAAATTGATAACAATAATGTTTTTTTTAATAAAACTATTGTGCTTACAGGCACACTAAGTCAGCCAAGAGATAGAATTATTAAACTTTTAGAATCTAAGGGTGCAAAAATAAGCTCAAGTGTAAGTAAAAAAACCGATTTTGTTATTTATGGAGAAAAGGCAGGGAGCAAGCTAGAAAAAGCACAATCTTTAAATATTACCACATTAAATGAAGAAGAATTTCTTGCGCAAATCAATAAGTGAAAGAATTTATAGTTCTAGCAATGATACAGGCACTTTCAATACACTTTTTTTAATAGCATAAGATGAAGGTGTAGGCACATCAGGTGTGAGTTCTAAACCTCCAGCGTGAGTATCATCTGGGAAAAAAATTGCTAAATCTCCACTACTTAGAAGCAAACTAGTGCGATAGGGTGTATTTAAAGATTCATTAATGGGTAAAGTATATTTTAAAGTGCTATATTCTCTATGAGAATCTCTTAAAAGGTTGTTATAGACTATTAAATCCTTGCTTTCATCATAAGGTATGTGTATATCAAATGTGCTTTTATCGCCAATTAACATATATTCATAGCCTTCTACTACAAGCTGGAAATCAATAAATACACGATGGGACTCAAAAAAGGCATTGCGCATTGGTTTGAGATGATAAGATTGTTCAATAGCACGCACACCTTGCGTAAGGGGATAGCTTATCTCATAACGCTCCTTAAGTGGAGGAATATTAAGAGAGCATATTCTTTTGTATATATCGTGTGTGGGATTTAAAGCGTTGTTCATATATTCTTGTATGTCTTTAAGCACAGGGTAGGCTTTAAAAAACCAATCTAAATGCGCAAGTTTGCCGATGATTGCCATTTTTTGTTCCTTATATTTTATTTGAGATTCTTTATTTTAGCATTCTTTATAAAGAGTTGCAAAAATTCTACAAAAATATCGTGCAGCGCAAGTATATCACTTATTGATACGCGTTCATTTATAGCGTGGATTCTATCATTTGGCACACCTATTTCCACTACATTTACACCATAAGATGCAAAGAATCTTGCATCACTTGTCCCTCCACTTGTGCTTAGTTGTGGTGTGATGCCAAGAGTGCGTTCAATGATGGCGCAAAGTGATTTGACAATTTCACTATCATCTGCTGTAATAAATGGAAGCGAATTAGTTTTAAGCGTGAGTTCATAGGGTAGGGAGCCAAGAATTGAGGTAATATAAGAGCGAATAGAATCTTCATTGCTTAAAGGTGAGTTACGCACATTAAACATTATTTTGAGATTCTGTGGTGTTACATTTACAACTTCCATACCGCTTCGAATATCGGTAATTACAAGTTTGCTCGGCGCAAAATGAGAATCCCCATTATCTAATTCTATGCCTGCTAATGCACCAAGCTTGCTCCCTAATAGTTCTATGGGATTGATACATTTTTGTGGATAGGCAACGTGTCCTTGTTTGCCTTCAATGATGAGTGTGCCATTGATTGAGCCACGTCTACCGATTTTAAGCATATCGCCTGTGCGATTTATGCTTGTAGGTTCTGCGACAATGCAGCTATGAGGAAGCAAATCGCGTTTTTTAAGCTCTTCAAGCATAAACTTTGTGCCATAGATTCCCTCTCCTTCTTCATCACTTGTAAGAAGGATTGAGAGCATAATGGGTAATGAAGAAGTATTATGGAATTCTAAAATATTACAAACGGCACATATAAAGGCACTTACGCCTCCTTTCATATCTTGCGTGCCTCGTCCATAGATATACTTTTCATCTTGTGTCCCACAAAATGGTTCAAACTCCCAACCCTCTCCCGTTGGCACAACATCAATATGTCCTGCAAAACAAAAATGATGCAGATTTGATTTGTCTGCACCTTTAGGTGCAATAAGATAAAAGAGATTTTTTACCCCCTCTTTTTCTTGCTCAATGATGAATGTATCAATATGTTCCTTTTGTATGAGAGAATTTAATTTATTAAGGATAATCTCATAAATACCGCATTCTTGAGGTGTGATACTTGGACGCTTGATGAGCTCTTGTAAAAGTGAAAGAGGCATATTAGTCCTTTTTAGATTTAAGATAAGAGAGTGCTTTTGTAGCAAAGGCACTAAAGTGTGGAAAATTCATTGAAAATTTCGTGCGATAAGGTGCATAGGCATAAAGGGGTTTAATGCTTTGAATAATATCAGCTTTTTCATCACTCCAAGGTAGGTTATTTAAAATGCGCATTATGCGTTTAAGTAAGGTGCGAATACAGCGGTAATAAAAAGCATAGGTTTCATTAGTTTGTGCTATTTCTCCGCTTTTATCAGTGCTGCCATCATTAATGAGTATAATTTCAAAATCTTTATAACTTTGTTCTAAGAGCGAATCTAGGCATTCTTTAAGATAGGATTGCACATTATAAATGGGCACAATAATAGAAAAAAGAGGCGTATCATTCATCACTCTCTCCTTGAATTGATGGTTTTTGTTTATCTTTGGAACCTGGATTTAGCGTAATGGGCGTAGAGCATAATTTATATATACGTCCTACACGTCCGATAAAAGTGGGCATAAAGTTCAAGTCTTCACTATATAGTTCATCAGCGATATAAAAAGAATCAACTTCTAAAAGCATACTTTTATTTTCGCCAAGCTCTAGCACATCGTATAAATTACACATAAAGGCGACTTTAATGCCTTGAGGCACGGGAGGAAATCCTGATTGAAGCAACTCAAGTGGAATATCAAATTTATTTGCCTCACTTACATTATATGCAAGTTCTGTGCTCGTATCGTGTAAAGCTTGGAGATGAGAGTGTTCGCACATACTAATGGTAGCCTTACACGTGTTAATAATATTTTTATAAGTATCTTTATGGCTGCCATCACTTTTTTGCATAATACAAAGAGAGAAAATAGGTGGATTAACACTAATAGGCGCAAAAAAACTAAAAGGCGCAAGATTTATTCCACCATTTGGAAAAATAGTGCTTACCCACGCTATAGGGCGAGGTGTAATTGTATTACTTAGAATTTTATAAGCTTGTAATGGCGTAGAATCGCAAGATTTAAGTATCATTATCAAGCCTTTTATAATGGAGTTTTAGGAGATTTTGCGTTTGAGTGATAACTTCTGTTGGAGTAATAAGTTTCATACAATTATGATGTTTTAAGGGACATTCACGTTTTTTGCAAGGCGCACAAGGGAGAGATTTACAAACAAGAGCGTAAAGAGATTTTACTTGTTGGTCTTCACAAAAAGATATAGAATCTTTTCTTACACAGGGCACACTAGGTATGTAGGGTGCTGTTTCGTTCATATCTGTTGGTCCAAAAATCACTATCATAGGTATTTTTAAAGCTGCACCGATGTGCATAGGTCCGCTATCATTGGTAATAAAAATATCCATTGCAGCGATATAATCAATCAGTTCGCTTAAGTTTGTTTTGTCAGTAAGATTATGGAAATGTTGATTTTGAGAATGTGCAATAAAAGCATTTGCAATAGATGTGTTCGCATCAGATTCGGCACTTGAACCAAAAAGATAGACTTCATAGCCTTGAGTAAGAAAGTGCTCTATTATAGTAATAAAATGTGATTGTTCCCAACGTTTAGCACTACCAAAAGCTGCTCCGGGATTGATTCCTATTGTATGGGTATGAGATTGATGTAATGTTTGCGTATGGGAAATGAGTGTAAGCGGTTGTGTGGCAAGAATAGAGAGTATATCTTTTGGTGAGAAATGTTTATTTTGTGTGAGATGTGAAGATTCTGTAAGTGTAGAGAGTGTCTTCGTATAAGATGCAATAGCTTGTTTTTGCACTTGCACAAGGGGTGTGATAAGTAGAAGATATAAAAATACTTGATGATATTTTTGTCCTTGAGAATCATATTTCTCTAAGGGTAAAGCGTGTGTAAGTAAAAAACTTCGCGCATTTTTAGCGTAGCCTATGCGTACTGCGCTTTTGCTCAAATAAAGTAATAATGCTGAGAAAAAAGTATTGCTAAAACTAATAGCTATATCGTGCTTTCCTATATTTTGCGCAAGTGTCTTTGTAGCTAAAATGCGGGAGCGCGCTTTTTTACTCTCATCAATAAAAATATGTTTTACGCGTTCATCTCGTTCATAAATCCCACAACTTGCTTTGCTTCCTACCAGAGTAAAATTTGCTTTATCAAAACTATGTTTAAGCCATTCAAATGCGGGAGAAACCATTACACTATCACCCAACCAATTTGGTAAGCGTAATAGAATCTTTTTTACTTCTTGAGTGGGAATATTTGTAGGACATCTCAATGATAGCACAATAATTTCTCCTGTGTAAAATGCAACAAAAGTAATATTGTAAGCATAAAAAGCTAAAATTTAACTATAAAGTGTGAAAAATTTGCCAAATTACCTCATAATGTAGCCGAAATAAAACATTTTTAAGGTAGAATCCACATACTTTAGTTAGTGAAATTTTAAAGGAGGTTTACAAATGGCATTGGTTACCCCTCGCACATTAAGCGGTTTTAAAGATAGGTTGCCAAAAGAGGCGCTTGCAAAAGCACATTTACTTAATAAAGTGAGCAATGTATTTATGAATTTTGGTTTCGTGCCTATTGAAACACCGCATTTAGAGTATGCTGATGTGCTTATTAAACAGGGTAGCGATGAAATACAAAAGGAACTCTATCGTTTTAAAGATCACGGTGGGCGCGATGTAGCATTGAGATTTGATTTAACCGTGCCTTTAGCTCGTTTTGTATCACAATATAAAAATGAAGTAGGATTGCCTTTTAAACGATATGCGATTGGAAATGTATTTCGTGGAGAGCGAGCACAAAGAGGAAGGTATAGAGAATTCACACAATGTGATTTTGACTTTATTGGGAGTGATAGTATCTCGTGTGATGCTGAAATTTTACAAGTCATTTATGCCTCATTGATGAAACTTGGCATCGAGGAATTTACTATTTGGCTTAATCATCGTAGCATTCTAAATGGTATTTGCGAATATTGCGGTATTACACAAGAAAAAGATATAAATGTGGCTTTGCGTATTATTGATAAGCTTGATAAAATTGGTAAAGAGCGTGTAAGTGAGGAGTTACAAAAGGAATTGGGTTTAAATAATAATCAAGTAGAGAATCTCTTAGAATACACTTCAATTAAGCAACAAGGTGAGAGTGAAAGCTTTTTTAGACAAATTTCATTTATGGAAGAATGGAATGATTCTATTAAAAAAGGCATTGAGGATTTAAAAATGCTTTATGAAGTGCTTTCATCTTTGCAAATGGATAGAGATACTTATCGTGTTAATTTTTCAATTGCTCGTGGATTAGGGTATTATACAGGCATTGTATATGAAACAACTCTGAATGCCTTAAAAAGCATAGGGAGCGTATGTTCTGGCGGAAGATATGATAATCTTACGCGCACTTTTTCTAAAGAAAAAATGAGTGGTGTTGGCGCGAGTATTGGTATTGATAGGCTTTTAGCAGCACTTGAGGAGCTTGAGCTCTTACAAAAAAGAGCGACATCTGCTCGCGCGCTTATTGTGTGTATGGATAGACTATATTTTGGATATGCTCATTTACTTGCAGAATCTTTTCGTTGTAGTGAGATTCCCATTGAAGTGTATCCAGAAGCTTCCAAACTTAAAAAACAATTTACTTATGCTCATTTGAAAGGATATGAGTTTGTAGTTGTCATTGGAGAGAATGAGTTTAATACAAAAACTCTCACACTTAAAAATATGACTTCAGGTGTGCAAATAGATAGCATAAGCTTTCTTAAAGCTCTTGCACTTATTCAGGAGGAGTAAAATGAATTTAGAGCAAAATAAATTAAAAACACAAAGGAGCAGTATGAGAGGCATTATAGAATCTAGTCAATGGGATTTAACTCCACTTTTTAAGACAAAAGAGCAACTTGAGCGATTTATGTCAAGCCATTTGCGCCGTGCTAAAAAATTTGCCAAAAGCTATGAAGGGCAACTTAAAAATATTAAACCAAATGAATTTGCTGATGTGATAAAAGAGTATGAACAGATTCTTGAAGGTTTTGGACGCATAATGACCTATGTTTTTTTGTGTTTTGCAAAAGATACTACACAAGGGGATTTGTATGCTAAATATGAAATGCAAACTACACAAATACAGAATCTTGTGCTCTTTTTTGAGATTGAATTTTGTAAGCTTCCTGAGACGCATAGGAAAGAGGTTATACAACATACACCACAATATGCGTATTTTTTGGAAAAGATTATCGAACAAGATACTTATCAACTTTCTTTGGCAGAGGAAAAAGTGCTTTTAGCAACTTCACCCGTTGGTGTAGGAGCATTCTCAAGACTTTTTGATGAGCATTTAGCACAATTTCGTTTTGAGCCGCTTAAGAAAGAAAATAAAAAATCAAATAAGGGTAAAAAGTCTCATAAATTGAGTGAGGAGGAAATTTTGAGTTTGCTTCATCATTCAAAACGCAGTGTGCGTAAATATGCTCAAAAGGTTTTTAGTAAAAAACTCAAAAAATCCCGTCATCTTTTGAGTTATGTTCTTAATATGGTGCGAAAAGACCTTAGTATTACAACAACATTGCGTGGCTATAAACTTCCTGAATCTTTCCGTCATATTAATAATGGTGCAACACAAAAAAGCGTAGATAAACTCATTGATATTGTAAGTGCGCATTATGGTATTGTGGCTGATTATTATCGTGTCAAAGCTTCTTTACTTGGTATAAATGAACTGCAAGATTATGATCGTTACGCGCCTCTTGACACTCATACATACGAAATATCCTATAACGAAGCTATCAAACTTGTTTTGAAAGCATTTGAAAATTTTAGCAAGGAATTCAAAGATATTGCTTTAAAAGCATTAAAAAAAGGGTGGGTAGATTCTCACCCTACACCTAACAAACGTGGTGGAGCTTTTAGCCACGGAAGTGTGCCTAGTGCGCACCCTTATGTGTTGCTTAATTATACAAACTCACGCCGTGATGCTTTTACGATTGCGCACGAATTTGGACATATGATACATCAGGAGCTTTCTAAAACGCAGGGCTATCTTAATATGGATACACCGCTTACAACAGCAGAGACCGCATCTGTTTTTGCTGAAATGTTACTTTTTGATATGCTTAAAACAACATTGGATAAACAAGAGCTTATAAGCTTATATGCAGGAAAACTAGAAGATATTTTTTCTACGCTTTTTCGTCAAATTGTAATGACACACTTTGAGCGTAGAATCCACGCTCAAAGTGAAGAGCTTAAGCCTGAAGTATTTGATAAAATATGGCGCGAAGAAAATGAACGTATGTTTGGAGATAGCCTAAAATTAACTAAGAATTATGATGGCTGGTGGTGTTACATCCCGCATTTTGTGCACTCACCTTTTTATTGTTATGCTTATAGTTATGGGCAATTACTTGTATTAGCGCTTTTTGGTTTGTATAAATCTCAAAAAACACCTCGTATGAGAGCAAAATTTATCCAAAAATATACAGATTTTCTTTCACTTGGCGGAAGTAAAAGCCCTAAAGATTTGATTGCTTCATTTGGTTTTAACCTTGAGAGTGATAAATTTTGGCTTATAGGTATGGCTGAAGTGCAAAAAATGCTTGAGGAGTTTAAGGAGTTGGTCAATGCACAAAATTCTCTTTCATCCACATTTTAAGTTAATTGTAGATACTTACGCTAAAGATACTTTAATGTTTCTTGTTCAAGAGGGGATAAATTTTAATCTTTTATGTGATATAAAGCGCACAAATTTTTCTCCATTGTTGCCCGAGAATATTAGCAACACTTTTAATGATATTACACTTTTTGTGCTTGCTGGCTACACTTTTGAGAGTATTGAACTTAGGAATGAACATATTACTTTTGAGGCAGGTTTTGGTAATGAAAATATTGGCAGTTTGGTGAGTATTCCGTATAGCGGTATTGTGCAGATATTACTTCACGATAACGATTTATTGCGTGAGATTCCATTATTTACTAATGTAAGCCACCCTTGCTTTTATAATCTTTCTCCAGAGGAATTAGAGCAAATTACTTTTGTGCAGCAAGAAGGCTTAGAGCAATCAAACCTAGCATTTGCTTCTAGCTTACAAAATAGTAGATTTTTTAAAAAATAATTAACCTTTTAAGGGAGAGTGTAAATGAAATATGTTAAGATTATTGTCATACATCTTAAAAACTTTAGAAAAAGGGGGTGTTATGGACAAAGTGCATCTTGAAGCTTTTACTTTTGAGGCAGGCGTAGATTATTTGCCTTATTATAAAAAATTTGTATTTCACTTTAATCAAAGCCAAACACTTAAAGATATACTCCACTTTCTTAAAAGTGAAATAGAGGGTTATGGTTGCGATACAAGTGCTTTGGCATTGCGTATCAATGGTATAGCAGTTTTTGAAGACATTGATATTATTGAGCTTATACAGCAATTTGGGGAACAATGGCAAATTGAACCTCTTAGCACTTATTATGCTTCTAAGGACTTGCTTTTTGATAGACAAATGTTGTGGAAACGATATGAATCATTTTTCGTATGGGCAGAATTTTTGAGTGTCGAAGAGAAGGAAGAGTTTGAAAAATATCTTGCTCTTAATTTAATTACCCCTATGAGAAATGATACATATTTAGGTGATGGCTTTTTTTTATATCTTAAATGGATTTTCTCGCGTCATCCAGATAGAATTAAAGCTATTCGTGAGTGGATTCTTGATAAACAAAGTGGCATATTAAATTTTGTAAGTCTTGCAGATATGGTATATCCACGTGCAAATGCGATTGATGAGGAAATATGGGAGATTATGAGAAATATTGTATTTTCTTCAGAATCTAAGCAATGGAAGCATTTGCATACACTTAAAGTTCAAAAATAAAGGGTAGGGGTAAAGCAATGAAATATATTATTTATGATAAATATGAGAATGCACAAGCATTACTCTGCAGCGCCAAGGAGCTTTTTACCCAACTTAAGCTAGAAGTGCTCACTCTTAATACACCATTAGCTGATTGTGGAGGATATTGGGCACGATTAGTGCAAAAAGATGATTTGATACGCAATGTTGCTTATAATTTAGCTTTAGCAAATGCTGCTGATGCGACACTTGTTTTTTTAGAAGAAGATGCGTATGCCAATGCTCTTTATGCTAAAATGATTATAGAATCTAATGCGAAGATTATGCGTCAAATTGAGACAGAATACCTCCATAAGTTCAACTTGCTCTATGATAGTAAGGTGCAGATGAGTTATTTACCTGATTTGCTTAATGGGTGTGATGTAAATGCATTGGTTTGTAAAAAATTTACGACATTTTCATCTGTAATACTTCGTGGTGCGTATCAAGCGCATTTGCCCAAAAGCACTAATCATAGAATCTATGAACAAATTGATTTAAAATTTATTGATACGCCCATTTGCTATCAATATTATGCACATTTACTTAATATTAATCCACAGAGTGCAATTTATAATAGTGCAAAGCTTTTTTTTGATTTAGCAGATTTGGGCATAGATTTTATCTTGAGTCATTCACTTAGTCAATTCAATATACTTGATGTGCAGCGCACACAGCTTTGTAAAGCATATAATCGTGATAATATCGCCTTGCCTATTCTTTTTTTGCCTCAAATTTTGCTTTTAGCATTTGGTGAAAAAGATAAAACTAAGCTTGGTTTTGCACATCATAAACAAAAGGTGGAGTTGATATAAATGCAAGTATTTCTTAAATTGCTTTTTGCAGCAATTGTTGGTTCAACTTGGTATCATTTTGGTGGTGGCGATGCAGCAATGGCATTGATATTTTTCTTTGTTATTTTAGGTGTGCTTTTTATGAAGCCTATTCGCTATCAAGACCCCAAAAGACGAGAGGAATATATGCAAAGAATCCGTGATAGTAGAGAGCGTAAAATTGCACTTGAAAATGAACGTTTAGAGGAGTTAAGGCGTCTTAAAAAAAATGCGCTTGAGCAAGAGGAAAAGCTTAAAAAAGATTTTGAACAACGGATTAATAAACGTTAAACTAAATTTTTGTTACAATAATATTTAAATTACATAAAAAGGGATAGATTCACAATGGAAATCGTGTTATTACTTATTGCTGGAGTGGTGGTGTATTTTCTCTACAATACCTTACAAGAATACCTTAAAAATCCGCTTCATCAGAATCCACAATTTAATACAAATCGTATAGATAATACTCCAATAGATTTTAAAAATCCTTATCAAGAAATGACGCATATTGACAAAGTAAAATCAAGTGAATTTGGAGTATTAGCCGCAATTTTAGGGCGCGTAGTATGGAGTGATGAGAAGATGTGCCCACTTGAAGAACAACTTGTTGATGAAATGCTTACAGATATGGCACAAGAAGCAAAGAATCCAAAGATGAGCAAGGAAGAATTAAAAGACATATTGATGGAGCAAAAATCTTCAAATATTGCCCTTGAAGAGTTATGTGATGAATATGTGTTGCTTACAAAAGGCGAGTATAAAAAACGTTTAAAAGTGGTAGAATTTTTATTTGTCATTGCCTATGCCGATGGCTCTCTTGCAGAAAGTGAGCGTGATTGTATTATTGATATTGCAGCATTATTTGAAATCTCTAATGAGGATTTTAATGTCATTTTTGAACAATTTGAACAAGAATATGCTAAAGAAATATCAATGAATGAAGAAAAAGCAAAAGAAATTTTTGATATAAAAGATGAAAATATAACAAAGGAGAGTTTAACGCACAAATACAATGAACTTATTAAAAGTGCTAAGCAAAATATTTTTGATAATAAAAACATCAATAAAAGTTTTCATAATACCTCGCTTATACGTATTAAGGAGATTGATGGGGCTTATACCTTGCTTTTAGAATCTTTATCTAGGAATGCCTCTTTAGTAGAAGATACTAAAGAAATAGAAAAAATCACCGAAAAAGGGGATAAAGCGCACAAAGGTTGGGATTTTTAGGAATAAAGTTTGCTTTAATTTTGTAATCTTAATGGAGGATTCAAATGGATATTACAAAAATTAATCATAATGGTGGCGTGCAAGGTATGCTTGCTAATATCTATAATGTTGAAAATCAGCCAAGAAATGCAAATGAAAGCAAAGAAAGTGAACAAAAGCTTAATGGCGTAGATAGTGTGCACAATAAAGATAAAAGCATACAATCTTTGCAATCCGTAGATATTACTAGACGTATAGAGGATAGGTTTTCTCCTTCTCAAGAGCTTAAAAAAGCTCACGAGATTGGTGGAGATCTTGAGGGTGGCTTTAGGGATAAAACTTCATTTGAGAATCTCTCCGATACCTTAAGAAAAGAAGGTTTGATTAATAGCAATGAAAAAGTAGCTATGGATTATTTAAAAAATCATTCATCAAAAGTGAGCTTTGATGAATTTGACAAAATTGCAGCAAATGATGACCATAGCAAAGAAATGCAAGGATTGATAGATTCTGTGATTAATAAGATGAAGTTTGTTGATAATGTCAATGGCGGGATTTTTTAATCCCTTTTTAATTTTCCTTATAAAGGAGAATGTTGCCGCTAAAATCTTGTAGTTGCGCACTTATATTTTCAAGATAAAAAATTGCGAAATTAGGGTGAGCAGGATTATTGTCAAAACTTTGAGCTATACGTTTATATTTAGCCATTAATGCTTCTTTTGCATCAAGATGATTAACAATATGTGCATCGCCCCTAATGCGCAATGAAAGAATATCTGGTGTGCTAATACAAATTTCCACTCCTGAGTGTTGTTCAATATGTTTATAAAGATTTTTATTTTTAGAAGTGCCAAAGTAAAGCTTGCCATTATGAACAATATAGGAGCTTATGGGACGCACTCTTGGGTTTCCACAAGTGCCTTTAGTAGCAAGATAAAAGACACCTAAAGCAAGAATCTTATCAATTTGTGTGACTGTAAATTTTCCCATTTTAAAACCTATTTTATTACTGCTAAAGCTTTTTCATAGTCTGGTTCTTGTGTGATTTCTTCACAAATCTCTGTATAAATCACTTTTCCTTGAGGGTCAATTATGAGCACTGCACGAGTAAGTAATCCTACAAGCGGAGAGGATTGCAAAAGTAAGCCATAAGCTTTGCCAAAATCTTTTGTTACAAAATCACTCAAAGGAGTAAGATTCTCTATCCCTTCAGTGCTGCAGAATCTCCCTTGTGCAAAGGGTAAATCCATTGAAACTACATATACATTCGTATTTTGTAATGTAGCAGCCTCTTGGTTAAAACGTCTTGTTTGTGTTGCACACACACCTGTATCAAGACTTGGAACCACATTAATGATTTGATATTTTCCGCTTGCACCGCCTATTTGCACTTGTGAGAGGTCTTTCGCAGTAAGTTTGATTTGCGGAGCATCATCGCCGACTTTAATTGTATTTGCGCTTAATTGCGCTGGAGTACCTTTAAATTTTACTTCCATTTTTATTCCTTTTTATTATTTAATATATCTTTTGATACAATCAGGCATTCTAACCAAAGGGAGTTAATTGATTACTAAGCATTATTTACTTGATACTTCTATTATTCTTGATGATACGCAAAATATCATTTTTTTGTGGCAAAATGCACAAAATGAACTTTTTATATCCGATGTTGTTATTGAAGAGCTTGATAAAAAGAAAGATTTACAGAATGAAACAGGCTTCTTTGCGCGTGAGTTTTTTCGGTGCATTAATAGTGATGGCGCGGATAATGAAGGGCTTTTGCAGAAAATAGTAACTAATACAACTCTTATGCACGTAGCTAAAGATAATAATGATTTCACCCAAACTCTCATTTTCAAATATGAGAATTTTTCCGTTCCTTTGACGCTGATTTATCGCTCAAAATATAAACTTTTGCCACAAGAGCATAGCTATAACGATTCTAAACTCATTGAAATTGCACGAGATTATGGCTTGGTTCTTTTAAGTAATGATATTTCGCTCAAAGTGCGTGCCCAAGCACAGGGTATTCCTGCACAATCACTTTTTCGTGATAGAGTTGAAAATCCAAGTGATATTGATTTTTGGGTGTCTTTTGAGATACATAAAGATACGCCTTTGACGCATTTAAAAGATAATAAAAAATTTCAGAATCTTACACAATGGAGTCTTATCCAAATTGATGAAGTGGATAATACAGATAATTCATTGTATAAAACAGGTAAGAAAATCTTTGGAATTAAGGTAGGAGAAGCATTTGAAGAACTCAATCTTGATGAGATTCTTAAAAATCACCAACCCTATATTATGCCTATTAATCTTGAGCAAAAAATGTTTTATGCACTTCTTACTCACCCGCAAAATAATCTCACTATTGCCACAGGCTCAACAGGAAGTGGAAAAACACTCATAGCTCTTCAAGCGGGCATTACTCTTGTCAAAAATGGTATAGTTGATGGTATTATCTATATGCGTAATACCATTACCGCAAATGACAAAGAAGCGGAGCTTGGTTATCGTAAAGGAGATGAGAATCAAAAGCTTGGATATTTTATGTATCCACTTTATGGTGCTATAAATTTCACTATTGACAAACTCCAAGAAAGCTCACTTGCTAAACGCATTGAATATCGTGGCGAAGTCAATGGCATACAAAAGCAAGATGCAACTGAATATTTCCTCCAAAAACACAAAATTGAAATAGTAGATATTGCTCACGCACGAGGAATTAGTATTGGCAATAAGTTTGTCATTTTTGATGAAGTGCAAAATGCTTCAAATGCTACAATTAAACTTATTGGCACTCGTATAGGTGAGGGGAGTAAGATTGTATTTTTAGGAGATTGGGCACAGATTGACCACCCATATTTAAGCAAGTTTCGCAATGGTGCATTAAGCTTGCTTACTAAAGCGCTTAAAGATAATTTTATTGCTGGCATTCATTTACATCAAACTATACGAAGTGATGTAGCAAGTTGGTTTGGAGAAAATTTTTGAAAAATTCACTTTATAGAATCTGTCTCATTTTACTCATATATGTGATAGGAATGTATGGGGCGCGTCCAATGATTAATGATGATGCACGCGTGGTAGATAAACATTCCTGTCAGCTTGAAACTTGGGGAGTATATAATGGTAAAATAGGCGAGTATTGGATATTGCCCGGTTGTAATTTATTTTTTGATGTGGAAATAAGTATGGGTGGTATGTTTAGTAATGCACCTATTGATGAGAGATTAGCCGATGAGAGCTTTGGCGGTCGTCAGTTTGTAACAGGGGCAAAGAAAGTTTTTAAAGATGTGGAATCTGATGGATATAGTTTTGGTTTAGCATTGGGTAATGCTTATAATTTTAAACGTTCTAAACACCGGAATGAATATTATATGTATATTCCTATAAGTGCGGCTTTTTTTGATAATACTTTGCTTTTGCATTCTAATCTTGGCTATAAGCTTAAGCGTAATAATGGAGATAGGCAAATTTATAATATTGGTTTAGGTTTAGAGCAGCAAATTACTCAAAGATTATGGATTTTAGGAGAGTTTTTTTATGAGCGATTTGATACGCCAAAATATCAATTAGGACTTAGAGTATGGTTATTACAAGATAGAATCCAGCTTGATGGCACTTATGGAAATGCTTTTTTAGGTAAAGAAAGTTGGGTATCTTTAGGATTACGATTTTTAGCTCCACCGATGTTTTAATTATATAGAATCTACACATAAGGATTAAAATGAAAATAAAACCTCTGTTATGTTTAATTATTATTGTTTTTTATGGCGGTTGTGCTTTGAGTGTGCCAAAATCTCCTTTATATAATGTGCAAGTGGGAAGTTTTAGTAGTGTAGAGAATGCTGGGCGATTGGTGGATTCTCTTAATCAAAAAGGACTTGATGCATTTTTATTTAAAGAAGCTGGAATGTATAAAGTGCGCTTTGGGAATTATCAAAGTTTTGAAGATGCAAAAATAAGAGCACAAGAGTATCAAAAACAAGGGCTCATTAATGAGTTTTTTATTGTTTCTCCACAAGTTTATGCACTCAAAACATCTAAGCGCAAAAAATCAAATGATATTAGAGATGACATTGTAGAGAGTGCTCATCAATATCTTGGTGTGCCATATAAATGGGGAGGCACTTCAGAATCTGGATTTGATTGCAGTGGGCTGACACGTGCAATTTATCGTCTTAATGGTATTTCTCTTCCGCGCGCTTCATATGAGCAATACAATGATGGAAGCTCTGTTGCAAAATCTAAGCTTCAAAAGGGTGATTTGGTATTTTTTACCACAAATAGAAGTAAAAGAATAAATCACGTTGGTGTTTATATTGGTAACAATGAGTTTATTCACGCTCCAAGTAAAGGGAAAGTAGTAAGTAAGGCGCGATTAGATTCAGCTTATTGGAACAAAACTTATAAAGGTGCAAGGAGTTATTTTTAATTTGTTTGTAAAAGCCATTTGCAAGTTTTTACTTGGGATTTCATAATATTTTTATAAATTTAATGCTACTCTATGGTATTTACTAAATAAGGAGATGAAATGAAATTTCTTCGCTACTTTGAATATGCTTTTGCAATGCCTAAAAGGCTCAAAAAAGTTTATGATAAGCTCAATGCTCAAGATAAAAATTTTAATTCTTTTAATATTTTGCTTTCTGCTCAAATGGTGGCTCATATGGATAATCCTAATGTATTGTTAGAATTATCAAAGGCTTTTATTAGTCCAAAGATATTACATAATACTGAAAATGCCCTAAAATACTTTTCTCTCATAAGACCGCTTCGCCATTCTTCTTTTCAATTTGTGCGTGTAGGCGGACAAGCTGATGGTGGTTATTGTTTATTATGCCCCCCCCCCCGTTAAAGGCAATTCTCTCCCAAAATGTGTTTCATTAGGTGTATCTGATTATTCTCCGTTTGATTTAGAAATGGCAGATATGGGTTATGAAGTGCTAGAATATGATGCGAGTATCAAAACTTCTCCTTATCCCAATCACCCAAACATAAAATTTTTTAAAAAGTTTGTAGGTGCTGTGGAATCTCACGATACTACTACACTTATGCAGATTATCAATGAAAATAAATTTGATAAAAATGCACATAATATATTGCAATGTGATATTGAAGATGCCGAATGGGAATTGCTTGAAAATATTGACATAAGCCTTCTTGCAAAATATTTTCCTCAAATACTTTTTGAATTTCATAATTGTAACCCTGATAATGAAGTATTTACACAAAGGCGACTAGCCGTATTAGCAAAATTAAACGAATATTATTGTCCTATCCATACGCATTTTAATCATAATGGAGGACTTTTATTTGCTAAAAATCTACTTTTTTCTCCTCTTATTGAAATTTCGTATTTGCGGAAAGATTTGATACCAAATGATGCGCAACCATTAAGGGGAAGCGCAACACTTGTGGGTTTGGATTATCCTAATATTCCACATTATCCTGATATTCCTGTAGTATCTAAATAATGACTTAAGTATTCAAAGGGCACTAGGGTTCTTTAATAAAGGGATACATTTGCACCCTTTATTAATGTATTTATTTTTTTAGTGATTTTTCCACTTCCACGACTTTTTGCCAAGTGGCAATAACAGAATCGGGATTAAGTGAAATAGAGCTAATACCCTCTTTAACAAGGAATTCAGTAACTTCGGGATAATCACTCGGAGCTTGCCCACAGATACCAATGTATTTATTATGGCGCTTACAAGATTCTATGGCTTTTTTAAACATCGCAAACATTGCAGGATTACGTTCATCAAAGATATGACTTACAAGCTGTCCATCTCTATCTACACCGAGTGTAAGCTGGGTTAAATCATTTGAGCCGATTGAGAATCCATCAAACATACTTAAGAAATCATCAGCTAAAATGACATTTACAGGCAATTCGCACATAACATAAATTTCTAAATCATTTTTGCCAGATTCTAATCCATTACGCCGCATAATTTCAAGCACCTTTTTTCCTTCTTCAGGTGTGCGCAAAAATGGAATCATTACTTTCATATTAGTTAATCCCATTTCGTTACGCACCATTGCGAGAGCTTGACATTCCCATTCAAAGGCTATACGATATTGCTCGGAATAATACCTGCTTGCCCCACGATAGCCAAGCATTGGATTCTCTTCGTGTGGTTCATATCCCATTCCACCGAGCATACCACGATATTCATTTGATTTAAAATCACTTGTGCGCACTATAACAGGATTAGGATAGAAGGCTGAACAAATCATACCGATACCTTCAGCAATTTTCTTTGTAAAAAAATCTTTTGGATTCTCATAGCCAGATATTATTTTTTCAATTTCTGATTTTTCTTTCAAGCCTTTAGTATTGCCATTTTGAATATCAAGGAGAGCAAGGGGGTGTGCTTTAATCTGATTAAGAATAATAAGCTCCATACGTGCTAAACCTACGCCGTGATTTGGAATCTGTGAGAAACTAAAGGCTTTTTCAGGGTTGCCCACATTCATATAAATTTTAGTTTTTGGATTCCCAAGATTATTGAGTTCAATGGTTTCAATTTCATATTCGTGAATACCATCATAGATATATCCCTCTTCTCCCTCTGCACAAGAAATAGTTACTTCCATACCACTATAAAGCCTATCAGTTGCACCAATAGCCCCCACAATTGCAGGCACACCTATTTCTCTAGCAACAATCGCTGCGTGGCAAGTGCGCCCACCACGATTAGTAATAACTGCAGCAGCTTTTTTCATTGCTGGCTCCCAATCTGGGTCAGTATTATCAGTTACGAGAATCTCACCCTCTTTGAAGCTATCCATATGTTCTATGTCATTGATAATACGCACTTTTCCTGAACCTATTTTACCACCTATTGCCTTTCCTACAAGGATAATTTCTTTTTTGACTTCGGGATTGACAAACTTAAATTTTTCTAACTTTTGCCCATCACTTTTTTTGCTCTTTTGGCTTTGAACGGTTTCTGGGCGGGCTTGGACGATGAAAATTTCGCCACTATCACCATCTTTTGCCCATTCCATATCCATAGGGCGATATTCTCCTGCTTCTTTTGTATAATGCTCTTCAATTTTTATTGCATAACGTGCAAGCGTAAGAATATCTGTATCAGTAATAGAAAAGGTTTTCATTTCGCGTTGAGTTGTTTTAATATTTTTTGTAGGGTGTTCGCTTCCACGTGGTGCATAAACCATTTTTTGATGTTTGTGTCCGAGCTGACGTTTAATAATAGGACGTTTTCCTTCTTTAAGCGTAGGTTTAAATACATAAAATTCATCAGGATTGACCGTGCCACCCACTACATTTTCACCAAGCCCCCAAGATGAAGTAATAAACACTGCATCTTTAAAGCCTGTTTCTGTATCAATACTAAACATTACCCCAGCACTTCCTTTATCTGCTCGCACCATTTTTTGCACTCCCACAGAGAGAGCAACTTTAAAGTGGTCAAACCCTCTTGAAGCACGATAACTTACCGCTCTATCAGTAAAGAGTGAAGCAAGGCAAGATTTGATGTAGTGTATAAGCTCTGTTTTGCCTTTCACATTTAAATAAGTATCTTGTTGTCCTGCAAAACTCGCATCAGGTAGATCTTCAGCTGTTGCAGAGCTGCGCACTGCCACATCAGCTTCTTTCATACCATATTCTCCACTCAAAATTTCATATGCTTGAAAAATCTCTTTGCGCAAATCATCAGGAAATGGTGTGCCGAAGATGAGCTCACGGATTTTTTTAGAACGTGTTTTAAGCACATCTATTTCGGTTACATCAACACCATCAAGCAAATCAATAATTTTCTCTCTAATGCTACCAGAATCTAAGAGATACCAATATGCCTCACTTGTGATGGCAAAACCATTAGGGACTTTAATACCCTCACTCACAAGTTCTTGAAACATTTCGCCTATACTTGCATTTTTACCGCCTACAATCGGCACATCTTTATTGTTGAGCTCTTTAAAAAACTTAATATATTTCATACACTACACCTTCATTGTTGTTTTTAACTAGAGCGAATATTGTAGTTAATCAAAGTTTATCCCAAACTTAAAAAGTGTAACTCTTAAACAAAAGCGAAAAAAAGCATAAGTTGTGATAGAATCTACACTTTTTATTTATTTTTGCAATGATTGAGGTGGCAATGACAAATATTACACATCTTTTGGGTGAGATTAAAGACATTGATGAGACTCTAAAGGTTCATAAGCTTTCAAAGCAGGATTATGAGGAGATTCTTAAGATTTTAAAGCGTCCTCCAAACCTTATAGAATTAGGGATTTTTGCGGCAATGTGGAGTGAGCATTGTAGTTACAAATCAAGCAAAAAATATCTTAATGGATTCCCTACCAAAGCTCCTTGGGTTGTACAAGGACCAGGTGAAAATGCGGGCATAATTGATATTGGGGAAAATCTTTGTGCGGTCTTTAAGATAGAATCTCATAATCACCCAAGTTTCATTGAGCCTCACGCAGGGGCTGCTACTGGCGTAGGTGGGATTATGCGAGATATTTTTACAATGGGAGCACGTCCTGTGGCAAGCCTTAATTCTATTCGTTTTGGCGATATAAGCGATAATGGCACACTTGGCAAAAAACATCGTTACTTATTACGAGGCGTGGTAGAAGGCATAGGGAGTTATGGAAATTGTATGGGAGTGCCTACAATTGGCGGAGAAATGAGTTTTGAATCTTGCTATAATGGCAATATCTTAGTAAATGCATTTTGTTTAGGATTAGTCAAAAAAGATGAGATTTTTTATGGAAAAGCTGAAGGGATAGGGAATCCTGTTATTTATGTAGGGAGTAAGACAGGACGTGATGGGTTAGGTGGAGCAGTGATGAGCAGTGATAGTTTCAGCTCTACTTCAAAGGCTGTGCGTTCCGCGGTGCAAGTAGGCGACCCGTTTGCAGAAAAACTTTTGCTTGAAGCGTGTTTAGAGCTTTTCAAGCAAGATTTAATTGTTGGGATTCAAGATATGGGTGCAGCTGGGCTCACAAGCTCAAGTTTTGAAATGGCAGGTCGTAGTGGCAGCGGTATGACACTGTATCTTGATAAAGTGCCTATGCGCGAAGAAGGAATGAATCCTTATGAATTAATGCTAAGTGAATCTCAAGAGAGAATGCTTATTTGCGCTAAAAAAGGTTGTGAGCAACAGGTATTAGATATTTTTGCCAAATGGGAAGTGGATGCAGCAATTATTGGAGAAGTTACAAAAAGTGGCATTATGGAACTTTTTTGGTATGGAGAGAAATGTGCGGAGATTCCAATCGCGCAATTAAGCGAAAATGCTCCTATGCTTGATATGCCCTTACGCCCTGTTGCAGCGCAAACTCATAAAGCTAATCAACTTAAAACATCTCAAAGTGCACAAGAAATTTTTATAACTCTGCTTGGAAGCGTAGAGGTTGCAAATAAAAGATGGGTTTATAGCCAATATGATAGTAGTGTGCAAAGCAATACGATTACTCCTGCAGGAAGCGGTGATGCGAGTATGATACGTATAAAAGGCACAAATAGTGCATTGAGTATGAGTGTGGATTGCAATATGCGCTATTGTTACCTTGACCCCAAAAATGGTGCAAAGATTGCGGTAGCAACTTCAGGACGTAACTCCATAGTTAATGGTGCAAAGCCTTTGGCAATTAGTGATTGTCTGAATTTTGGCTCACCTCATAATCCTGAAGTGATGTGGGCATTCAAGGAAGTATGTGAAGGCATTAAAGAATCTTGTAAAGTATTAAATACTCCAGTAGTAAGCGGTAATGTTTCTTTACATAATCAAAGCGATGGCGTGGATATTTACCCTACACCCTCTATTGTAAGTGTGGGTTTGATAGATGATGTAAGTAAGGTAGTGTCTTCAACATTCCAAACACAGGGGAATATGCTCGTATTACTTGGCGAAATTAAAGCCGAGTTTGGTGGCTCTTTGGCACAAAAGATTTTGGAAGGACATATTTATGGGCAAATTCCAAGCATTGATTTAACACAAGAGTTTGCTTTATGGAATTTAATGCTTGAGGCGAGTGATGAATGTATGTTGAGTGCTGCAAAAGATATTGGTGAGGGGGGATTAGCTATTACTCTTGCAAAAATGGCATTAGGCAATGGCGAATGCCAACCCATAGGTTGTAATGTCCATACGCATTTACCCTCACAGCTACTTTTTGCACCTTCCCAAAGCTGTATCATTGTAGAAGTAGCAGGAGAGCATCTCAATACGCTAAAGCAAAAAGCAAAACAACATAAGATTGCTTTTACAGAAATTGGTTGTGTAGGAGGTGATATTTTTTGTGTTGATGAGATTAATATAAGCCTTGAAGAGATGAAAAAGCTTTATTTTGAGAGTTTTGAAAAGTTAATTGCTCAAGATTTGTGATTTTAAGGGAAATTGAGTAAAGTAAAAATGCAAACTTTTGTTTTAAAAACTGCATTCATTTATACATTTATATGCTTTGCTCTTGATATAGCCATTGCGGGTGGAAATGCTGTGATAAACCAAGAGCCAAACCCCTTTAGGTTCCCAAAAAATGGTGAATATTATTTAGAGCGCAATACGGAAGTTTTAGAATCTTACTTAGAGCAAGTCAAAAAGCAAACTTTAGAGAAAGATTATCCTCTTTATTCCTCACGCCCTGCGCGTCCTATTGTAGAATATAGTGCATATCGCACACTCTCACAGCAAGATAAAGAGTCTTTGCGCGGTGGCATTGTGCTTATAGGGGCTTTTATTAATGAATTTATTAAATATAGCCATTTGGGCGGTGTAGGCATTGGTGCGAAGCTTAAGCCAAATGATGAAGAAAAATTTTATCTTAATTTTGATGGGCGATATTTGACAGATATGGAATTTTTTGGCATAGGGCGCAAGATTTATGCTTACTGCGTATTGCCACGCTTTGATAAGTGCATTATGCTAGGCATTGGCGAGGAGTGGTAGGTAAATTATATGAGACTAAGCATTTATTTTTTTATGAACCAATAAAGACTTGATATTATGTGCGATAGAATCTAGCCTTACAGAGAGTGGCAAGGTGGTGTCTGTATCCCACAAAGCACTTATTACAGCGAACATATCTGCATTTTTTAGCAAATATATATTTTGAGTGCTAATGCCTCCAATGGCGCAAATAGGAATGTTTAAAATCGCTTTAGCAGATTCTAGAATCTCTAAGGGTGCAAGCGGGGCATTTGGTTTCGTAGGAGAGGCGAAAAATGCACCAAAAGCAATGTAATCCAGACCAAGAGATTCTAAATCTTTTGCCCTCTGCAAATCTGCGTAACTTGAAGCACCTAAAATTCCTTTGAATCTTTCTCTTGCTTGAGCGATTACCCCATCATCTTTGCCTAAATGCAAAGCAGGAGCGTTTAGTTTTAAGGCGAGATTTAATCTATCATTCATCACAAAAAGCGCATTATATTTCTCACACAATGCCATAAGCTCTTTTGCCTTAGGATAAAGCCAAGAATCACTATGGCTTTTATCACGCAACTGAAAGATTTTCACCCCTGCTTTGAGAGCGGATTCTAAACATTGAGGCAAAATCTCATAAGGAGTGAGAATCTCATCTGAAATCGCATAAATGCCTTGTAACTTAGGATTCATAACTTCTTATCCATTATACATATACATTTCCCAAATGGGTGCTTCAAACACATCAGGGATATTTTTAAGCACTTCAAAAGGCGTAAACCGCTCTTTGTAGCCCATACAATAATGGTCTTTTATCCAATAGCCCGGATAAAAGTATTTAAGCCCATTTTCTTTGCCAATTTGGATTTGTTTTAAAATATTGAGTGTGCCTAAGCTATGGTGTGCAAATGTGTGGTCATAGTAAAAATATACTGCTGTAATACTATCAAAAAGTGCATCAACAAGCCCCACACCCACAAGTTGAGAATCTATAAAATAAAGAATCTCATAGCCAAAGTCTTGGTGTCCTTCAACAAACATATCCATATAAGATTCTGGCGTGGTTGGAGTGTATTCCCAACCTTTTTTATCACGCATCACACGATGATAGCGATTATAAAGTTCTATGTGTGCTTGAGTTATAGTGGGTTTTTGTATGTAAATATCAATATTTTGAGCTTTTTTTAGCAATCTCTTGTGATTTCTGCTAAAAGTGAAATCATCAATTAAGGTGCGTATTGAAATGCAATCGGTGCAGCCTTCACACATAGGTGTAAAAAAATAATTGCCAAAGCGTCTCCAACCGCGTTCAAGTAGTCCATAATAAAAGCTTGGCGTTACATTTTGAATATGAAAATACCTAAAAATGCTTTGCTTAGAGTCTATATAGCTACACACTTTTTTTTCGGAGTAAAATTCAACTAATCTCATTTGATATGTTCGTAATTTTTCTTAAATGTGCTGACTTTGAGGAGATACCGCTTCCCTTCATCAGAGGGGAGTTTTGAACGCAGTGTATCATAGACTTTAGCAGATGAGAGTGCATTGATGCGATTAAAAGCTTGATTTTTGTCATTATGAAAAGTCCTTAACACACTTCCAGCTCCTGCATTATATGCGGTAATAACACAATATTCTTGACTTTGTTTATCTTTGACATTTGGCAAATAGCGATTAAAAAGTATGCTTAAATACGCTACGCCATATTCAATATTTGTTTCGGGATTAAAGAGCATTTTTTTTGTGGGCATACCTTTTTTACCATTGATAAGCTCATACGCATCAGCTCCTGCTGTGCTTGGGACCACTTGCATAAGCCCATAAGCTGGAGCTGCACTTACAGCGTAAGGATTGAAGTTAGATTCTGTTTGGATAATACCTAACACAAGAGCGGGAGAGATATTGTATTTACGAGCATATTTTTTTACAAGTTCCTCATATCTATGTTCATTTTTGCTTTGATAATCCCCAACCATTTGTAAATCCACATAACTTACTTTTTTTCCTTTGCTATCTTTGCGCGTTTTGAGCGTATTTTCAATAAGATATTTGGCATATCTCTCTGCTCGCCATTGTGTTAAAATATCCTCTCCCTCATTATCTTTTATTAATCCTGCAAGAAATGGCTTTCCATCAAAAGTAAAATCGTCATCAGAATATAAATCTATCTTGCTTGGGTCTTGAGGGAGCAAAAGAGTATGAGTAATAGCTCTTTCCAAAGATTTTGCGGGATTTTGTGTGTCAATGGTTTCTATACGAATAGCACCTGTGCTAAAATTAATACTTGCTTTAGACTTATAATGATTAGAGTATCTCACATAAGTTTGAGCACTGGGCAAACTGACATCTTCATTGCTCCATTGTTTAGCGACATTTCCACTAAGAGCATTAGTGACTTTGGTATATTGACGCTTAACTTCTTTTATATCGCGTAATAATGCCTTTTGGTCAGTGGAAATCCTAAGCTGATTGCCTGCTACTTGTTTTATCGCATAATGAGGGTCTTCGGTAATGGTGATTTGAGCATTGTTACCCAAAGCAGAGCAACCCCAAAAACTCCCCATACATATGATTGCTATAAGCATACATATAAATATATATGTAAATTTATATCTGCAAAAGTATAGAATCTTTAAAGAACAAAGAGTTTTCAAATAATGCCTTTGTTTAGATTTTGTTTTAAAGTGGGGATTGTATCGTAAAAAATTAAGATTCGCTAATCAATAAACAACGCAAAATGTGAAAATGTGATATACTTTGTGCATTAAATTTATTTGGATTTTTATAAAATTAAGGAATGTTATGGAAATCGTATTTGGTCCTGTGCATTCGCGGCGATTTGGACACTCACTTGGCGTTGATTTATCGCCTTATACAAAGCAGTGTAATTATGATTGTGTATATTGTGAATTACAAAAGGCAAAAAGCGTAGAATCTATGAATGCAGTAGTATCTGTTGATGAAGTGGTAAATGCCGTTCAAAGAGCTATTGTTGCGCATAAATGTGATGTTTTAACACTTACTGCAAATGGTGAACCAACGCTATATCCGTATTTAAAAGAGCTTATTAGCGCTCTTAAAGATATTATGCCAAATTCTATAAAACTACTCTTGCTTACAAATGGCTCGTTATTATGGCGAGATGATGTGCGCGAATGTCTTAAAAAGCTTGATATTGTTAAGTTTTCTTGTGATGCACTTGAAGAGAAAGCATTTAAACATATTGACCGCCCACATTCTAGTCTTTCTTTGGCAAAAATCAAAGAGGGCATAGTCCAATTTTGCAGTGAATTTAAAGGTGAGATTGTCGCTGAAGTGGTTTTTGTAAAAGACATAAATGATACGCACACCCAAGCCCAAGCTATTGCAGCCTTTCTCTCCACATTACCCATTCATCGTGTAGATATAGGAAGCATTGACCGCCCACCAGCTTATAAAGTAGAGGCTATAAGCGAAGAAAGCCTAGAATCCCTTGCTGCAAATTTTTATGCTTATCCACATCTCAATATTTCACTTCCAAAACGCACGCATAATAAAACACAGCAAAATTTTACTTTGCAATCTTATAGTACAAATGAGCTATTGGGACTTATTAAACGCCGTCCTCTAAGCACAATAGACGCACAAAAAATGTTAGATTCCAATACTTTAGCACTTTTATATAAACTCTGCCAAAAAGGCAAGCTAAAGCAGTGTAGAGTAGGAGAAAATGAATTTTATCAAGTTGTGGATTAAAGGTTAAAAGATTTCAGTTATAATATTTCCGCATTTGTCAGTGTTTAGATTTTTTAAACTTTTTAAAGAATCTAAAATTAGCAGGCAAACAACAAAATTAAGGAGAAAGTAAATGTTTGAATTACGTAAATTACCTTATGGTAAAAATGAGTTTAATGGTTTTATTAGCGAACAGACTTTTGAATATCATTATGGCAAGCATCACCAAACCTATGTGAATAACTTGAATAATCTCATTAAAGGGACAGAGTTTGAAAACGCAGAGCTTGGCGATATTATCCTCAAATCAAGTGGTGGTATTTTTAATAATGCAGCTCAAGTGTATAATCACGACTTTTATTGGGATTGCTTAAGCCCTAAAGAAAGTGCGCTAAGTGCGGAATTAAGTGCTGCTATTAATGCTGAATTTGGTTCATTAGATGTTTTCAAAGAAAAATTCCTTGCTTCAAGCACAACTCTTTTTGGTTCAGGTTGGAATTGGCTCGTATATAATACACAAAGTAAAAAGCTTGAAATTGTGCAAACAAGTAATGCAGCCACACCGGCTACGGATTCTAAAGTGCCGCTTTTGGTTGTTGATGTGTGGGAACACGCTTATTATATTGATCATAGAAATGCACGTCCTGCATATTTGGAAGCATTTTGGAAACATATTAATTGGGCATTTGTATCAAGAGCTTATGAATGGGCGCTTAAAGAAGGCTTACAATCATTTAAATTCTACATTAATGGGATTCACAAAAAATAATTCCTTTAATACTTTTCAATATTCGCGCGGCTTTATAAGCCTTTGTGCGAATATTGCTTCAATTATGCTATTATCTTACTCTTAATTATTTAAAAAAGCCAAAGGCACACAATGTTGCAACATCATATTAAAGACTTTATTAAAAAAGCTCTTGATGAAGATTTGGGCAGAGGAGATTTATACGCTCTTTTTGCAATCGATAAGGAAGTTCAAGCTTATATCATTGCTAAACAAGAGGGCGTATTTTCTGGGGAAATATATCTTAAAGCAATGCTTGAGCATTTTCAACTTGCCCTTGTATCATCATATTCAGATGGCGAATCCTTTGCAAAAGGCGCGATTTTATGTAATATAAAAGGAAGTCATATCCATATTTTACAGCTAGAACGTGTGTTACTCAATATTCTCGCTCATAGTAGCGGAATAGCTACTCTCACGGCTTCTTATGTGAGATTAATAAAGGATATGCACGTTAAACTTCTTGATACACGTAAAACCCGTCCATTGTTGCGCCAACTTGAAAAATATTCTATTGTTAATGGTGGGGGGCATAATCATCGTTTTGGGCTTGATAGTATGCTTATGTTAAAAGATACACATTTAGCTTATGCTGGGAATCTTAAAGAACTTATTAGCACCGCAAGAGAAAGATTGCCATTTATGTGTCCTATTGAAATAGAATGCGAAAATTACAAACAGGCAAAAGAGGCGATACAAGCCAAAGCAGATGTAATTATGTGCGATAATATGAGTATAGAGGAGATTAAAGAAGTAGTAGCATATCGCAATGCAAATGCACCTTATATTTGCATTGAAGCAAGTGGTAATATTAATCTTAAAAATATTGTGCAATATGCTTCTAGCGGTGTAGATGCTATTAGTGTAGGCTCACTTATTCATCAAGCTCAATGGCTTGATTTGAGCCTCAAAATTGAAGGCTAGGTTGTGATAAGATTTGATAGAGAATCATTTTTTATTCATACATTACAATCAGAGGGAATTACACAAGGAATAGGTGATGATTGTTGTGTGTTTTTTCCACAAGGACAATTTAATAAGTCTTATCGCTCACATAAAGCGCATATCAAAACACATTATTTGCAGACAGCTATCCATATAAATACTCATTCTAAAGTGCAACAAAAAGCAAATATTTCGCCTTTTGTTGTCGGTATGGATAGTTTTTGTGAAGGAGTGCATTTTCTTACACATTGGTTTACACCTTACCAACTTGCTTTTAAGGCTTTTTTGGTTAATTGTTCTGATATTATAGCGATGAATGCTACTCCTGCTTATGCAATGCTAAGTATTGGCTTACCTAAATATTGGACTAAAGTAGAGATTAAAGATTTTGTTCGAGGCGTGGGAGATTTTTGTCGTAAATATAATGTAAAACTTATCGGGGGCGATACCATTAGTTCTCAAAATTTACAGATTCATATTACTTTTTTTGGAATAGCTCATAAACACACGCT
Organism: Helicobacter sp. MIT 03-1614; assembly: GCF_000762925.2. Classification (NCBI taxonomy): domain Bacteria; kingdom Pseudomonadati; phylum Campylobacterota; class Epsilonproteobacteria; order Campylobacterales; family Helicobacteraceae; genus Helicobacter; species Helicobacter sp. MIT 03-1614. The sequence continues at coordinate 49,277 of NZ_JRMS02000002.1, read as the reverse complement.
CTATCGTGATAAAATTCCTGCAGGTTCAGTGCTTTTTTATACTTGCGATAAATATCCACGGCATACTATCACTCAAAGTTATAAAGTGCTAAAAAACCTCCTTTACCAACCTAAAAATCGCATTTTATATCCCAAAGGCAGATTTTTAATGCCATATATTCGTAAAAACTTTGTGCATCATTGTGCACCATTTTTAAAAGGAGGTATGGATATTTCTGATGGAATCTTAAGTGAAATTACACGTCTTTGCACAATCAATCATCTTTATTTTAAGCCATCTATCCCTCTTTTTCGCCCACATATCAAGATGCTTTTACACAGCGGAGAAGAATATGAAATGCTCCTTGCTGTATCTCCCAAAGATATTTTAAGATTAAAGCGACAAGCACTAAGGCATAGAATCTTTGTGCGTGAAATCGGCACTCTCACGCATAGAGGAAGAATGTTACCACCTCGTAAGTATTGGCATTAAGGAGTAAAAAATGGTTATTGTCTTAGCTAGTGCAAACCAACATAAGATTTGTGAATTTCAAGCAATGCTTAAAAATGTGAAAGAAAAAGTAAAAGTTTATGCTTATGGAGAGCTTTTAGAAACTTTTGAGATAGCAGAAAATGGCAATAGTTTTAAGGAAAATGCTACGCTTAAGGTAAAAGCCATATATCAAGCTTTTTATACTCTTTCACAAAGCACAATGCAGGAAAACATACGCAATTTGTTTGCACAGCCTTTAGCTATTATAGCTGAAGATAGCGGTTTATGTGTTCCTGTGCTTAATGGAGAGCCGGGTATTTATAGTGCGAGATACGCACATCATAAACAATTTGCATCTATGCAATATAAAAACACAGATGAAGCAAATCTCTATTGTCTTCTGAATGCACTTACACATTGCGCTCCCACCCCCGCTTTTTTTGTCGCACATATTGCCCTTATCTTTATTAAACCTTATTTTTACACATATACGCTCCCACCATTAGAGCAATGTGTCATAGAGCATTTTGAAGGAATACTCAATGGTGAAGTGATAAATGAGATGCGCGGTAATGAGGGTTTTGGCTATGACCCACTTTTTATACCTGCTGAACATAATCCCCAATCTCTTACTTTAGCAGAGTTTGATATGAGCGCTAAAAATACCATATCTCATCGCAAGAAAGCCCTTAGTCAATGTATAAATAGACTTTTTGATAAGTCATAATTGTCCTTTATTTAAGCTCAAAGCAATTTCTTTTAGATAGAATCTTTCATCTAAATGTTAAATATAAGGAACTTACTTTTAATAACAATGAAACAATTTTTGCCTCTTTTACTTTTTATATTAAGTATCCTTTGTATTTTATGTGTGGGATTCTATCCTCAATTATGTGTGCTTCTTTATGTCGCTTTTATTGGGCAATTTATCGCACTTTTTATGCAAAGCTATGGAATTTTAAAAATAAAAAAACAAGCTATAATAAAGGCTTATTACAAGCAAGATTCTCTATTATATCGCTATTTTGGGCGATTTTTATTTGTGAAGGTAACCACTTTTTTTATTGCTCTTATTGGGAGTGTGCCGCTCTTTTTTATGCTTGTATTTCCTAGCGGTGGAGATATTTTAATTTTTTGTCTCCTTGTGCCTCTTAGCATATATAGCCTAAGAGTGATAAATTTTATTTGTAAAGCCAATATCAGCGCAGATTTTGCTCCCACAATTGCCAAAAAATATACGGCGATTTTTTGCGCACTTTTAGCGTGCATAGGTGAAATGTTCATTCATTCTTATGGAGATTCAATTTCTCATACGCTTGATATACAATCTCACTATCAAAGTCTTTTGCATAATTATGGTGTCTCCGAAATGGCTTGCCAATGGTGGCAGGAATTTTTTGGTTTTGTGCTTTTAAAAAAAGCTGTGCTTGATGTATTGTATCAAAGCGTAGCAGATACTTATTTGCATATTGGACTTAATCTGCTTTTTATATGTGGACATTTTGCCTCATTTGCAAGTTTTGCCTTGCTTTGCATAGGAAGCATATCGTGTAAAGAATCTGCTCCTTTAGGACAAGAGAATCTCCTTTCTGTAAAACAATTTTTTGCAATGCTTTTTTTCTTAATTTTTTTGTATATTGCTTTTAATATCAGCATTCATCTCCAGCCTTTAGCGAAATCCAATAAAGATCTTCCTACGCTTTTAAGCACACAACTTTTATCACACAATAATCAATATATTGAGCTAAGTATCCAAGGAGCACATACTTTTATCCATACCAAAGATTTGCTGTCTTTACATCAAAGATTTGAAGAAAATGTGAATGATTTTCAACAAAGCTTAAACTTCACAACACAAGAAAGTATAAATGAATATCTTGCTCAAAAAGAGCGTATTATTGATGAATATTCAAAATGGTATTTTAGTGTGCGTGGCGAATATACAAGGCTTTTTTATGCCGCCATTGGTAAAGGAGAAGACATTGCACAAGAACAATTCCTTTTTTTACTTAAATCTTATACGCCCTATGATTTGCAAGAGCATTTAAATGGTATATATGACACACATATTGAAAATCTTAAGCTTCGCTTGGAGCAGAGCTTTAGCTTTTTTACAACGCATAAAAAACCTTCTAATGCTACTATTTCCTTTGCTCTTTCATTTAAAGATATAAATGCACAAATTAGCTCACTCTCTCCTCGTGCTACTGATGGTGTAGCAGCTCTTTTAGGAGCAAGCGTAATAGGAGCGATGATTCTCAAAACTTCGGGCAAAGCACTTGCCAAATCTACTACCAAAGCTGTGAGCAAAAGCGTAGCAAAAAAGAGTTTATCAGGAGCAGTAGGAGCAGGGGGCTCAATAGTATGTGGCGTATTTGCACCCTTATGTGCAATTGGATTTTTTGTGGCAAGTGATTATGCTATAAATAGTGTTGATGAGATGATAAATGAAGATGAGTTTAAACGACAAATGCGTGAGGGATTTGATTTGTGGGAGCTTCAGCTAAAAAACAGCCTCATTAGTTATAATTCGCAACTTTCAAAGCAGATATTAGAAAAGCTTTCATTACAAGGCGATTCTCATATAGAATCTGCTCCTATAGAGAATAAAGAATGAAAGTGAATAAGAGGAGATAAAGGTGAGAGAGATGAGCATTTGGGTTTTTATAGGTAGCTCATTACTTTTTGCTTGCATAATTGTTTTAGCAAATTATAGTGTGCAATATCCTGTGCTTGATACGCCGCTCACTTATGGGGCTTTAAGCTATCCTCTTAGTTTCTTGCTTATAGATGTGTTGAGCGAAAAATATAGCAAACCTCAAGTATTGAAAATACTTTGGTGTGGGCTTATACTTGCTTTTATTCCCTCACTTTTAGCAAGTGAGCTAAGCATAGCCATTGCAAGTGTGTGTGCCTTTTTTGTCTCACAGAATCTTGATGTGCATATATTCTTTTATCTTAAAAGTCGCTTTCCACGTTTATGGTGGCTTCGCAATAACGCAAGCACAATAATTGCACAATTTATTGATACAATGATTTTCTTTCATATTGCGTTTTTATTTATATATCCTTGGGAGCAAGTTATGGCTATGGTTTTTGCAGATTTTTGCATAAAAGCTTTTCTTGCTTTATGCGATACTCCATTTTTCTATGCCCTTGCTATACGCGGACATAAGCAACCTAAAACAACTCAAAAACGAGGTGAAGTATGAATCTTTCTAATAAAATCTCACGGCTCTTTGGACATTTCGCATCTTATGAGTTTCCCTCTCCATTACAGAATCTTATTAATGCCGTGTATGTGAAAATCTTTCACATTGAGCTTGGTGAATTTGCTCCTGCTTCTAGCTATGCTTCGCTCAATGCACTTTTTACACGAGCACTTACAAGTGAGCGCACGATTAATCCTAATCCTATTGTGCTTGTTGCGCCTTGTGATTCTCTGATAACTCAAATGGGCAAAAGCACACAAAAAAATGCTCTCCAAATCAAAGGTATGGAATATTCTGTTGAAGAGCTTTTAGGACAAAAGCTTGATAGGGAGTTCTATTATATAAATTTTTATCTCTCACCAAAAGACTATCATCGTTATCACGCACCTTGTGATATGGAGATTTATGAGGTGCGATATTTTGGCGGGGAGCTGCTTCCTGTGAATCTACCATCTTTACAAAAAAATCAAAGTCTTTTTGCCCGAAATGAACGCGTAGTAGTGGTAGGCAAAACATCAACAAACAAATGGCTGTATTTTGTCGCCATAGGTGCACTTAATGTGGGAAGTATAGTAATGCATTTTGAGAGCAGAGTTGAGAGTAATGCCAAATCACACGATATTTGCTATACTTACCGCACACCTATTACAATAAAAAAGGGTGAGGAATTGGGAATGTTTAAAATGGGTTCAACTATTGTGCTTTTTATGGAGCAGATGATTCCAGATGTGCATATTAATGAGAAAGTTAAATTTGCTCAAGACATAGGCACTCATACATAAAATTATATAAATTTAAGGAATAGTTATGTCAGCCACACTCACCAATGAAATTAAAGATTTACTTCATAAACTCAATGGGCTTTTGGTAGCACATTATTATCAAAAAGATGAAATTGTCGCTTTAGCAGATTTATGTGGAGATAGTTTGGAGCTTTCCCGTAAGGCTTCGCAAAGTGAGAAAAATCTCATTGTATTTTGTGGCGTGGCATTTATGGGGCAAAGCGTTAAGGTGCTTGCTCCACAAAAGCGTGTGATTATGCCAAGATTAGCGTGTTGTTCTATGGCAAGAATGATTGATAGTGATTATTATGATGAAAGCATTGCTCTTTTAGAATCTTATGGCTTAAGCAAAGATTCTATCTTTCCTATTACTTATATTAATTCAAATGCTGATGTTAAAGCAAAAGTTGCGCAAATGGGCGGGCTTGTTTGCACAAGCGCAAACGCTGCAAAAATTTTTGATTTTGCAAAGGAGCAGGGCAAAAAGATATTTTTTCTCCCCGATAGGTGCTTAGGAGAGAATCTTGCGCGTTTAAATAGCAAAAAATCTGCATTATTACGCACAGATAGTAAAGAAAAAGTGCTTAGTGCTGATGTGATTTGCTATGATGGATTCTGTTCTGTGCATCAGCTTTTCACGCCACAAGATATTACCTTTTATCGTGAAAAATTTGCAGATATTAAAATTGTCGTGCATCCTGAATGCGACCCGAGTGTCGTAGAACTTGCTGATTTTGTTGGCTCGACAAGTCAAATCATTGCTTATGTGCAAAATTTGCCTTTAGAGCAAAAAGTGGCAGTAGGCACAGAATTTAATCTTGTCAATCGTTTGCGTCCTAAATATAATGGCAAACAAACAACCTTTGTCCTTAGCTCAAGTAAGCCTCAATGTCCTACAATGAATGAAACAACTCTTGAAGATGTGCGTGATGTGCTTCTTGCTTTTGAAGATAATAAGCCTATTAATGAAGTGTTTTTGGATAATGAGATTCAAAAATGGGCAAAAATCGCTCTTGATAGAATGCTTGAACTCTCTTAAAAGATAAAAGTAATTTTACCTTTTGTAACATACTTTTTTAAAGTTAGAAAAAAATAAAAATTAAAAATTATTCATTAAATAATTTTTATTAAAAATATAGTGTTCCATTTTTGTATTTTAATATCAAAGGTGGAACAAAAATTTTACTTTCTGGAGGATTTTCGTATGAAAAAGATTGTTTCTTTTTTATTGGCGTCAGCTTTATTTGGTGCAAGTAGCTTGGTGGCAGTTGAGCCAACATCAAATGGTGTAAATAAGCTACAAGCAAGTGAGAGTGAATTCCTCTTTGGTAAGCAAGAAAGTAATAATGTTGCTATTCTTTCTGATAAAGAGATGAAAGAAACTAAGGGGGAATTTTTCTCTGGTTTAGGCGGAGCTTTGGTTGTTTTGGCTATTGATAAATATGGTCAAAAGAAGGGTTGGTGGTAATCACCAGCCCTTAATTTTTTAAGGAGGATTTATGCAGTTGAAATTTCTTAGAAACTTGTTGCTTTCTCTTGCATTTTTAGGCGCAATAACTTCTTTAAGCCTTGCCGCTGATTGTGAAGAAACTAACTGCTCAAGCTTTCGCATAGGTGTGGGGGGAGCTTATCATACCTTAGATGGCAAAGGAGCAAATAATATAAGTAGCACAGGTGGCTATCTCTCTTTTGCAGCACGTGGCACTCTCAAACAAAGGCTTATGAGCGAACTTAGCGGAAAAATAGGCGTAGGGAGCGCAAAAGCAAGTGGAGCATACTTCGCAACTCTTGATGAAAAGCCACTTTCAGTTTTTACAGAGGCTTCTTTTAAGATTGGTTTAAATATTTCAAGCAAACACCTTCCTTTGTTTGTCAATGCTGTATATGGTTGGGATAATTTCTCTACAAATACAAAAGATAAAGGAGTGGGGCTTTCACGCGAATTAGGCGGGGCAGAGCTTGAAGGATTCTTACCTACTCGCAATAATTCAAAGATAGAATATCTCGTAGGTTACTATCATTTCTTTGCGGGAAATTATCTTTTGCAAAATGATGTAAGCTCAAAGCTTGGGGGTACAAACTATATGATTAAGGCAAGTTTGGGCTATGTGAGCAATATTACGCCAAATCTAGGATTTTATATTAAAGCTATTGGCAAATATGAAAATATGAGCGATTCAAAACTTACGGCTACAAATGTTAATTATCCTGCAAGCACTAACTATGTGGGTATGATAGAGCTTGGGCTTGAATTATAATAGATTCTATAAGGATTAGAATCTAATCCTTATAGACAAGATTCTTATTTCTCACAAAAATCAGTAGGCAAGCTTTTAGGTGAGATTTGCGCTTCATCTATGGGTGTAAAATCTCCCCTTTTATAATGCTCTATGGCACACACGCCAATCATTGCCGCATTATCAGCACAAAAAGCAAGGTCAGCGAGATGAAGCTGTTTATTATACTCCTTACAAAGCTCATTTAGGGTGGTGCGTAGGTATGTATTTGCGCTTGCTCCTCCTACAATAGCAAAATGTTCTAAATCTTGTGCCTGCACGCTTTGAAAATATAATCTTACTTTGCGCACGATATGTTCACACGCGCTTTGTTGGAATCCTGCACAGATACTTCCTCTATCTTTGGGGCTAAGAGGTTGGGGCAGAGCTTGAATGGCAAGTCTTACGGCATTTTTTAAACCCGAAAAGCTAAATTGTAGTTTTTGATTATGCAAAAGTGGCACAGGAAAACTATGAGGCGCAATATGTGGAAAGTCGCGCATAAAAGTTGTAGCATAAGATTCTATAACAGGACCACCTGGATAACCTAATCCCAAATATTTAGCTACTTTATCAAAGCTTTCCCCAAAGCTATCATCAAGGCTTTGAGCGATAAGGCTTATGGCATTAAAATCGCGCATATGGAGAATCTGTGTATGCCCGCCAGATACAAGCAAAATGCCAAGAGGTTGGGGCAGAGAGGTGTTTTTAGGGAGAATGGCTTGCATATCTGAAGTGGCTTTATGAATCAAAAGCGAATAAATATGTCCCTTAAGGTGATTAACACAAATAAGCGGCACTTGCAAACCAAGACAAAGTGCCTTTGCCATCATCAAACCTTCAATGAGTGTTACACTTAGTCCCGGACGCGTGGTTACCGCGACTGCTTTAATAGGAGATAAATCGTTATTGAGAAATGCTTTGAGCTTTTTTAGAATCTCTGGAAGTCTTTGAGCGTGAAGTCTTGAAGCAATTTCTGGCACAATCCCACCATAAGTGCTATGTTCTTCATCTTGAGAAAGTTTGATATGATAAAGAAGCGAAGCATCATTAATGCTCGTTAGGGCAAGTGAGCTATCATCGCAGCTTGATTCTATGCTTAAGATCATAAGCAAATTCCTTAAAAATTCCAAAGTGTGCTAAGATTATACATAAGAAGTTTAAAGGATTATCTATGAAAAAAATCAAATATAGACTTAAGGCGGAATGGGAGGAACAAATAGCTATATTAATGGCTTTTCCGCACAAAAATAGCGATTGGGCAATACACATTGAGGTGGCTCGAGAATGTTTTGTGCGTATTATAGAGCAGATTCTATATTTTGAATCAGTAATACTTTGTGTGGATATTAATGATGATGAGGGAATGGCATTATTGCACACACATTTTAAAAAACATATTGCATTTGCCCAAAATGAGACATTTAAATCGTATAATCAACAATATGGGCTTCATATTGTTCGTGTGCCCACAAATGATACTTGGGCGAGGGATTTTGGAGGTATTAGCGTGGAAGCAGAGGGGGGCATAGCCCTATTTGATTTTGTCTTTAATGGTTGGGGGCTAAAATATCCTGCAAATTATGACAATCAAATTACGCAAAATATTGTTTGTGAAGCTTTCAAAAATACTCATTTATCTCCACTTGTAAAAAGAATTTTTTCATCTTATCGTCTCATAAAAACTAATATGATTCTTGAGGGTGGCAGCATAGAAAGCAATGGGGCAGGGGTATTGCTTACTAATACACAATGTCTCCTTGAAAAAAATCGCAATCCTCATCTTAGCCAAGATGAAATAGAATCTAAGCTTAAAGAGTATTTTGGATTAGATTCTGTATTGTGGCTTACACAAGGCTATCTTGCAGGAGATGATACAGATAGTCATATTGATACACTAGCGCGTTTTATTAGTGAGGATACGATTGCTTACATCACTTGTGATGATAAGCAAGATGAGCATTTTGAATCTCTTAAGAGTATGGAGGCGGAACTACGCGCTTTAAAACAATCTAATGGAGAGCCATATAAGCTTATTCCTCTGCCTTTTACTCAAGCTATTTATGATGAACAAGGACAACGGCTACCTGCGAGCTATGCAAATTTTCTTTTTGTTAATGGTGGATTGCTTGTGCCAACTTATGGGGATAAAAATGATAAAAAGGCACTTGAAATACTAAGCAAAGCATTGCCAAAGTATAGGGTAGTGGGCGTAGATTGTTGCTCATTGATTTTATGGCACGGCAGTTTACATTGCGTGAGTATGCAGGTGTATGATACATTATAAGTAAATGCAAAACTATTTTATATTCGCCAATAACAACTTTCTACCAAGATATTCTTATTAAATAACTCAGATTCTAGATTCTATTAAGGGTTAAATTTCTAAAAATGCTTAATATTCTCTTGTGTTTACATTTTGTTTTATAAGTACGCCTTGAGAGAGGGCATTTGCAATTCTTCATAAAGCTCTTGTGCTTTTTCTCCGCCACAAAGTTCTTTTACGATAGTAAGGGCAAATACATTTGCTGTAGCAGGACCAACTGAAGTGATAATATTACCATTTTTTACTACCGCTTCCGCATTTCTATTTTTGCCTTGCATATTGATTTGATTTTCGCAACCAGGATAACAAGTAAATTCACCCTCAAGCACCCCCGCCTTATCAAGCACGATAGGGGAGGCACAAATTGCAGCTATGAGCTTTTGTTCTTGCTTAAAGGTCGTGAGCCATAGCTTAATGAGTTCATTGTTGGCAAGATTTTGCATTCCATTATAACCTCCTGCGAGGACAATAGCATTGAAATGTTCCATTTCAAGCTCGGGCAAGGCAGAATCCGCTTCGATTACAATATGATGTGCTCCCAAAACGCGTTTATGAGAATCAAGACTAGCGACTACCACCCGCACACCTGCGCGTCTTAAAATATCTGCCACAGATACTAACTCAATTTCTTCAAATCCTCTTGCAATAGGAAGTAAAACATTCTTCATCAATTCTCCTTTCTCCTTTTGAAAATTCAATTTTACTATAATTATGGTAAAAATTTTCTTTTTTAGCTTGTTGTATGGAGAGTGGATTGAGATAAAAAAGTTTGAAAAGTATAGTTTTCATAACTAATTCAAACACAAACCTTGTAATCTTGACTTGAGAGATACAAAATCGTATAATCCTGTAATTTTGATATTTACTCGGGCAAAGGCACAAGAATAAGGAAAATGACAAACAAATGAAATATCCGCTTAATTATAAAAATGAATTTTCTTCTAGTTTGCTTTTTTGGATTACGAGATTTATACGTTATAAGCTTACAACACTATCTAACCATCAAGTAAATGATAAATCAAGCATTCTTCAGGCAATAAATACATTAAGTAATGATAAAATAAGTAATATAGATGAATTAGAAAATATCTGTAAAAAAGCGAGAAAAGCGGGTATGATAGGGATTAATACTTACTCTACCCCGCTACTCAAACTTTACGCTTTCCTTACGCAAAGCTCTATTGATACAATGGAGGATATTGATGAGGAAGTATTAAGCGATTTTTTAAGTGTGGAGACAAGTGCTCTTTCTAACGCAAGTAAAAAAAACTATCGCATTGCTCTCATTGGTTTTTTTGGTTATATTGATAAGCAAAATGAGAGTGATGGTGCATCTTATGTATATGATATTACACTCAAAATCAGCTCATTACAAGGCAAAAGTGGACAAAAACTCCCCTCATTTTTAAATCAAAAAGAATTAGAACAATTCTTGCGCGCTATTGATGAATCTCAACTTGGGGAAAAAGTCGCTGCGCGTAACAAACTTATTATCAAACTCATTGTTTATACAGGCATACGCGTAAGTGAAGCTCTTAATCTCCGCTGTAAAGATATTTTACCAGCTAAAGACTGCTATCTTATAAGTATTCGCGGTAAAGGCAACAAGCCGCGTGTAGTAATGATACGACAATCCCATATTCAGAATCTTCTTAATACCTGGCTTACGCAACGTTTGGGATTCTCTCCAATGCACGATTTACTCTTTTGTAATGCCAAGGGAAAAGCCCTCACGCAGAGCTATATTTATAAAAATGTGGAGAATATTTTAACTCAAGCAGGGATTCGTAAAGAAAAAAATGGCGCACATATGCTACGACACTCTTTTGCTACCCTGCTCTATCAGCAAAAACACGATTTAGTAATGGTGCAAGAAGCACTTGGACATTCAGATTTAAATACAAGCCGTATTTATACGCATTTTGATATGGAACGTTTGCAAGAAGTTGTCAGTGTAATGGATAATATATCCAATAAAACTCATTCTACTTAAAGGGGCATTATGAACTCTCCTTTATATCTTACTCCAAAAGCCAGTAATCTTGCAATGTGTCTCATAAGCGTATGTGCTTTAATTTTATGGCTTTATGAACCAAAATTATATAGCGATGTATTTCGTTTTATGCTTTTTCCTCTTGGGTTAGTATGGCTTTTGCAAAAACGATATATACTCTTAAAATATTTTATAGTAATTACGGCTGTTATTTTGGGTATTGCATTTGTTTGTAAATATACCTTTTTTTATATGGCAAATTATTTTATGGATAATGTATGGGTAGAAAACATTGCCCACATTGCAAAGCGTCCAATTAATGGTGAGTTTAAAGGTTTTCCTAGTGGGCATACGACAGCGGCGTTTATTGCTGCAGCATTTGCGTGGCAATATATGAGCAAAAAATGGGGTATATTTTTTATATTTTTAGCTTTTATGGTAGGTTACGCTCGTATTATCAGTTTATGGCACACGCCAATTCAAGTATGTGCAGGTGCATTACTTGGCTTTGTAGGGAGTTTAGTGTTTATAAGTTTTATTAATAAAAAGCCTAAAGTGCAGCATTGACAAACATAATGAAAAAGATTATAATCCACGCCCTGTTAGATAAAATCTATACAGAATCTGCGGGGCTGATTGGCTTTCGACAGGAGCAAAGAGACTTAAGTGCATGTGAGCTGGTAAGCTCTAAAACTACCACAAATAAATAAACGCAAACAACGCAAATTACGCTCCAGCTTACGCAAAAGTCGCGTAAGTTTATCACACTTTTGGAGTCGGCTTAAGAACTTCTAATCTAGCTAGAATCTTTCAAGCTGTAATCTTTGCTAGATGCTCTTTTTGTCATACCTTAGCAAAAAGAAAAGAATAAGGTTGCTTGTGGGATTTATCTTGGGGTGTTGGATAACCACGAACAGAAAACAATACCTACTAAACATGTAGATTCTTAAGAAGCTCAAGCTTTTGGACTGGGGTTCAACTCCCCACAGCTCCACCATAACTTCCCTATTTTATATTAAGATTTAATGAATCTGTGCTGCTTTGCGGATTCTATATGCTTTTGAACGACAAGCACTTGAGCAAGTTTTTGCACTTTTGCTTCCAATAAATGGCTTATGGCATACTTGACAATCTTTTTTTGCTTTATCAAGGCTTTTAAGTAATGATACAACCTCACTATGAGAAAGTGAATGCTTACAATAAGGACATTCCATAAAAACTCCTTTAAGTGAAAATATTTAGATTCTATCACATTTTATAAAACGTGTTGCTACATTTTATAAAATGTGATACACTTCACACTTTATTTTTATATAAAGGTTTTTTATGATACTTTCTTCTTTTAAAGGTTCGCCTATTTTAAGTTTTACTTTTGCATCAATTTGCAGTAGCATACTTTTTGCCGATGAAACACTTTCTTCCACAAAACTTTCTCCCCTTATTTCAGCAGCTCACCCTATCAGCAATGCTAATATAAGCGTTATAGATGATACCTTTCTTACCCATACGCAAGCAAATAATCTCCGAGATATCTTTGCAAAAGACGCCGAGATACAAGTTGGCGGTGGTGCACAAATTGCACAAAAACTCTACGTGAGAGGCTTTGAAGATAGAATGTTTCGTGTGAGGCTTGATGGAATCACGCAAGGAGGAAATCTCTTTCATCACCAAGGCAACCTTCTTATTGACCCATTTTTAATTAAAAGCATAGAGATAGAAAAAGGTTTAGCAAAACCAGAAGATGGTGCAGGTGCGCTTGCAGGGGGGATTAATATCATAACAAAAAATGCGTTTGATATGCTATTACCAAATCGCAGTTATGGGGCACATTTTGTATTAGGAGGACAAAGCAATAAAGGTATAGACACTGCTCTTGCTACATACGGGAAAATTACAGAGAATATAGGTTTGCTCGCAAGTTATAGCTTTGATGATGTGCCTTATTATCGTGCAGGAAATGGAGACAAGGTCTCCTCCTCTAAAACGCGCTCACATAATGCGCTTTTTAAATTAAGTTTTCTTCCTAATGCAAATCATTCGCTTAACCTTAACTATCATTTTAATAATGTAAATGCCATAGCTCCCTATGGTGCTAATGTTTTGCTTAGCCAAGATCCAAAACTTTATGATAATACCCTCTTTTCTCACGCTATAAGCACACAATACGCTTATGTGCCAACTGATAATTTTACTTTATTGTGGAATACTTTTTATTCATATAAGAATCTTACACTTTCACCTATTGGAGCAGTATCTAGCACTGATCACGAAAAAGCACACGATTTAAGTTTGCATCATCTTGGAAGCGATATAATGTTGAAACACTACTTTAGCCCTGTGCGTCATTATATAAAATATGGTTTAAACTATCAGCTTATCGCTACCAAAGAACACAATCTTGATGGACACGATAGAGATGATAATAATCAAGGGCACGAATTAGGTGCTATTTATGGCGGATTTATTGGAGCAAATTTTAACTTTTTAGAATCTCTAAGCCTTGATGTAGGTTCGCGCTATGATATCTTCACTTATCGTGATAAAGTTAATACAAGGCATAATACTCAAGGGTTTAGCCCTTATATCTCGCTTCTTTATGCTCCAACAAATGAACTTAGCTTTAAAATCACACAAAATTATAATACACGTGGAGCTATGCCTATGGACGCTTCGCTGCTTGGAAATCCACATATCATTATTAGATCTCTCAAGGCAGAGGGAATGCACAATACAGAATTTGATATGGACTACGATAATAGCCTTTTTAGCGCACATATCGGACTCTATCATCAGTATTTTAAAAATTTCATTAATAGTTATACAAACAAAGGTAATCACACAGGTAGTGGGCATTCGCACGATGATATCCTTCGTCAAAATATGGATTCACACATACGTGTTTTGGGTTATGAAGCAAATGTTGGGCTTGATTTAGATTTTCTTGATGTGCATATAGGTATTGCTCAAAGCTTTCCTACATACAAAAATAAAACGATTACTGACACCTTTGAGCTTGCTGCTGTAAGTGGGCGAAGCTATTATCTAAGTGCAGGATTGCGTCCTTTTAAAAGTGTGCCACAATTTCATATTTTATGGCTTAGTCGTTTTGTAGAGGGAATAGATTATCAAGGTTACAATATGTATTATAATGATACCGAATCTGTAACTAAAAAAGGCTATAACACGCATAATCTTTATTTAACCTATGATGTGAAGTCTTATTTGAGTGTGCGTTTAGCATTTTTAAATCTTACAAATCAAACTTACATAAACCCTATGAGTCCGCTTAAGGAACTCTTTTCAAAAGGAGAAGGCACACCACTCTATGAACCCGGTTTTAGCACAAAAGCACAAATTGCACTTTCGTTTTAGTAGAATCTTTTGGTATAATCGCTTCTTTTAACATATTTTAAGTTTAAAGGAGCAGTAATGAATCTTTCAAAAGTATCAGTGGGTGAAAATCCAAATAAAATCAATGTTATCATTGAAATCCCTTATGGTTCAAATATTAAATACGAAGTTGATAAAGAAAGCGGTTTAGTTGTCGTAGATAGAGTGATGTATGGTGCGATGTTTTATCCTGCTAATTATGGTTTTGTCCCCAATACACTCGCAGATGATGGCGACCCTGTTGATGTTCTTGTGCTTAATTCTTATCCGCTTCAAGCAGGAAGTATGATTGCTTCTAGGCTTATTGGTGTGCTAATTATGGAAGATGAAAGCGGAATGGACGAAAAACTCATTGCTGTGCCTGTTTCTAAAATTGACCCCTCATTTGAAAAGATTCAAAGCCTAGCAGATTTACCACAAATCACACTTGATAGAATCAAAAATTTCTTTGAAACTTACAAAACACTAGAGCCAAACAAATGGGTAAAAGTTAAAGAATACAAAGACAAAACTGCTGCACAAGAGATTTTAGATAAATCAATCAAAGCCTACAAAGGCTAAAAATACTCTTAAAATGATGTTTAAAGGAGGTTATGATGTTTCAGAAGATTCTCATTGCTAATCGTGGCGAAATTGCAGTGCGTATTATCCGCGCTTGTAGGGATTTACATATTAAAAGTATAGCCATATATGCAAGAGCTGATAGAGATTGTTTGCACGTAAAAATGGCTGATGAATCTTATGAAATCAGTGATGACCCATTGCAAGGCTATCTTGATGCGGATTTGATTATTGAGGTAGCATTACGCGCTGAAGCTGATGCAATTCACCCCGGCTATGGGTTTTTAAGTGAGAATGCCACATTTGCTAAAAAAGTGCAAGAAGCGGGAATTACTTGGATAGGACCTGATGCTCTAACAATTGCAAAAATGGGCGATAAAAATGCAGCAAGAGCTATTATGGAAAAAAATGGAATCCCCATTGTGCCAGGCACTCAACCACTTAATAAGCACTCTATAAGTGAGATTGCTAAATATGCACAAAAAATTGGCTATCCTGTGATACTTAAAGCAAGTAGTGGTGGAGGTGGGCGTGGCATACGTGTAGTAGAAAAAGAAGAGGATTTAATAGAATCTTTTGAGGCGTGTAAACGCGAAGCTATGGCATTTTTCAAAAATGATGATGTTTTTATGGAAAAATATATCGTTAATCCTAGACACATAGAGTTTCAAATCTTAGCGGATAATTATGGTAATGTGATTCATCTGCTTGAGCGTGATTGTTCCATACAAAGACGACATCAAAAGCTTGTTGAAATTGCTCCTAGTCCCCTTATTAGCGATGATTTACGCCGAAGAATGGGAGCTGCTGCCGTGGCTGCTGCCAAAGCTGCACAATACACAAATGCAGGCACGGTTGAATTTTTGCTTGATGAGAACAATACTTTTTATTTTATGGAAATGAATACACGCATACAGGTTGAGCACGGCGTTACAGAGGAAATTACTGGTTATGACCTTATAGGGAGACAAATCCGCATTGCGCAAGGAGAAATTTTAGACCTTACACAACACGATATACGCGCACAAGGCTTTGCTATTGAAGTGAGAATTAATGCTGAAGACGTGGCTAATGATTTTGTGCCAAATCCGGGCAAAATTACCACTTACTACCCTGCTCTAGGACCTTTTGTGCGAGTAGATAGTTGTATTTATAAAGATTATGTGATTCCACCCTTTTATGATTCTATGGTAGCAAAGCTCATTGTGAAAGCTTCAAGCTATAATCTTGCGGTAAATAAACTCTCGCGAGCTTTGAATGAATTTACCATTAAAGGCGTGAAAACAACAATTCCTTTTTTGATAAACATTTGCAATGATAAAGACTTTAGGCGAGGATATTTTGATACTTCTTATATTGAAAGTAAAATTAAAGAGCTTATGCCCCCCCCACAATCTAAGCCTGAAGATGATATGGTAAGCGTCATTGTCGCAGCCTTAAGCGCACGCTATGGAGCATAAAACAATGGAGTAGCCTATGAAAAATATCTATCAAAGCACAATATTTTTGGATAAAAGAGCGTGTGAAAAATATCATCTTACACCTGAAATTCTTATGGAAAATGCGGCTTGTGCATTAGAATCTTTAATCAATTCTTTGACACATAAGGGAAGCGTGATAACTATTTTATGCGGGAGTGGTGATAATGGTGGCGATGGATATGCATTAGCTAGGCGTTTAAGCGGGGACTACTCTATAAGAATCTTTCAAGTAAAAGAACCAAAATCACCTCTTTGTATTCAAGCATACGAGCGTGCCTGTGAGTGTGGAATAAAGTTTATAAAAAAAATCTTACCTTGTGATGTAGTAGTAGATTGTGTTGTGGGCAGCGGTTTAAAAGGTAGTTTAGAGCGTGAAGCAAGTGAGATTCTCTCTTTGGCAAATAAAAATGCTCGTTTGTGCATTGCGTGTGATATTCCAAGTGGTTTAAGCGATAAAGATGAAGGCTTTGTATTTAAGGCAGATTATACATTATGTATGGGAGCAATTAAACTTGTGTGTCTAAGCGATAGAGCAAAGGACTATGTGGGAGAATTGCATATTGGCAAACTTGGTTTAAGTGGGAATCATTATGAAGTAACTTCTAATCTTAAAATGCTTGAAAGCTCTGATTTAGCATTACCACAGCGCATAAATAAAAATGTGCATAAAGGTGATTTTGGGCATTTGGCAGTATTTGTAGGAGAAAAAAGCGGTGCTGGGATTTTGAGCGCACAGAGCGCATTGCATTTTGGTGCTGGACTAGTTAGCATAATATCTCAAAAAGATTTACAGATTCCATTTGATATTATGCAAACACACACACTCCCTCACAATACAACTGCTATTGCTCTAGGTATGGGACTTGGTGTAAAAAATGCTGCGCAAATACTTCAAAACTTACAAGAGAGCACTTTGCCCTGCATACTTGATGCTGATGTATTTCATACACCTATGATTAAAAATTTTCTTGATAAAAGTTTAAATCAACAGACTTTAGATTTTTCACGTGAGATTATCTTAACACCACACCCAAAAGAGTTTGAAGCATTACTTAAGCATTGTGATTTGGGGGATTATAATCCTCAAAAACGCATAGATAGTATGCTTAGCTTTACTCAAAAATATCCACATACTACTCTTGTCCTCAAAGGTGCAAATGTTTTTATAGCAAAGGCACAAGATATTTATATTAACCCGCTCGGTATCAATGCACTTGCAAAAGGTGGCAGTGGCGATGTTTTAAGCGGGCTCATTGGCGCACTTTTAGCTCAAGGATATAATGGCTTAGATTCGGCACTGCAAGGCTCACTTGCTCATACACTTGCAGCAAGAGAGGCTACAAAACATATTGCAAATTACGCATTGACACCAAGTATGCTTCTTGAAAGCATTACTACCTTGCAATCTCATAAAAGGATACATAAATGAATCATATTAATGATACTCTCAAAATCGGCTCACATACTTTCGCATCACGCTTAATTGTTGGGAGCGGAAAATATAAAGACTTTGCTACCACCAAAGAAGCGACTTTGGCAAGTGGTGCAGAAATTATCACCGTTGCAGTTAGGCGTGTGAATATTATGGATAATAAAAGTGAGAATCTTCTTGAAACCTTTAAAGATACAAATATTCAGTTTTTGCCCAACTCTGCTGGGTGTGTCAATGCTAAGGAAGCAATTACACTCTTTCGTCTTGTGAGAGAAGCAACAGGTATTGATTTTATCAAGCTTGAAATCATAGGCGATACAGACAAAACACTCTATCCTGATGTAATAGAGAGCCTACAAGCCACGGAGATTCTAGCAAATGAGGGCTTTTGCGTATTGGCTTATACAAATGATGACCCTATTATGGCAAAACGACTTGAAAATGCGGGAGCAAGCGCAATTATGCCTCTTGCTGCGCCTATTGGAAGCGGACTTGGAATCCAAAATCGCTATAATATCGGCTTTATCAAAGAAGCAGTAAAAGTGCCTGTGATTGTTGATGCAGGGGTAGGCTGTGCGAGTGATGCAAGTATCGCTATGGAACTAGGAGCAGATGCTGTGCTTACAAATACGGCAATTGCTCAAGCACAAAATCCTGTAACAATGGCAGAAGCGATGAAATATGCCATAAGGGCTGGAAGATTAAGCTATCTTGCTGGACGCATACCACGCAAAGCCTATGCAAGCGCAAGTTCTCCACTTGAAGGTATGGCACAATTAAGCTAGATTTAGGCAAATAAATGAAAGATACAATCTTTAAACAAGATATTGGCAAACAATTTGAATTTGATGCACAAGTAGCAAGTGTGTTTGATGATATGCTTGAGCGTTCAATTCCTCATTATAAAGAGGTGTTAGGTTTAATTGTAGATTTTTGCTCCTATACTTTAGAATCTTCTAAAAGTGTTACACCTCTTGTTTATGATTTGGGAAGCTCCACAGGAACGACACTTTTAGCTCTCTCTCAAACCTTATCAGCGCATACACGCTTTATTGGTATTGATAGTTCTCAAGCTATGATTGATAAAGCCTCACTTAAAGCTCAAGCCTATAACGCGAACATTGAATTTATCTGCACAGACTTGCTTGAATACGATTTTTTGCACTCTGATATTGTAATTGCTAATTATAGCTTACAATTTATTCGCCCAATGCAACGCCCTGCACTTCTGCAAAAAATTTACAATGCTCTTACGGAGGGAGGAATTTTAATTGTGAGCGAAAAGATGACTTCTCATCATAGAATCCTTGATAGGCAAATGATAGAACGATATGTTCGCTATAAACAAGAGCAAGGCTACACAAAAACCGAAATTAGCAAAAAACGTGAAGCATTAGAAAATGTGCTTGTGCCTTTTAGCCTTGAAGAAAATATTGCAATGCTTAAAGATATAGGTTTTAGCGGCATTGAGGTGCTTTTTAAATGGGTGAATTTTGGCACTTTGATTGCTAAAAAGTAATAAATATTTATATTTTATATGTATTTATTTTATGCAAACTAAAATTATAAAAGAAAAATAATGTAATTTATTGTAACTTATTTTAAAATTTTACTAAAAACTCTAAAAATTATTATTCAAAAAAAAAAAAAAATGCGTGATATGATAATAGTAAAAACAAAAAGGAGAAACAATGAAACAAGAAGATAATGTTTCAAAACTTACCCCACAGGAACTTGAAGAGTTAAGTAATTGGCTATGGAATAATTGCGATGATTGCGGACTAATGCTTGAAGATATGACAGATTCTTTACGATATTGCGATGAAAATCCTGCAGATTTAGACCCTAGCGAACTTGAAGATTGGCTTTTGGAAACAAGACTATTTGCACTTGATGACAATTGCCCTAAGGGAATAAAAGATTTACCAAAAACATTAGGTGCATTAAAGGGCTTACAAGCCATTGTAGCACAGAGACAATCCATTCAAAGCATTCCTAAAGAAATATGTGAAATCAAGGGTTTAGAAGTTTTGGATTTATTTGATAATGAACTCACACAAATCCCACAAGAAATTGGCAAACTAGAATCTTTAAGAGAACTTTACTTAGGTGAAAATAACATTACATCTTTGCCAGAGAGTATAAAAAATCTACAATCTTTAGAAATTTTATGTTTGAATGACAATCCCATAAAAGCTTTACCAGAGTGGCTAAGCGAGTGTAAGAATCTAAAATGTATCGAAGTAGATGATGATGTGGAGATTCCCTCCTGTATTGATAGCACCCTTATCAATGCCGATTATGAAGGCTATAGCAGCTATGATTATAGATAATCCTCTGCTATAATGGTGTTAATTCATCATAACCAAGCACGATAAGAGGCTTTAGGAGGAGAAGTGGCAAAGATTGATAAGAGTATAAGCAAAGAATTAGAATCTTATTTTAAAGCATTAGCCAAAGCAAAGGGATTTAAAACTTACTCAAATTGGATTTTGTATAAACGCAATGGAGATGATTTTATTAGTGTGCATTATGAGTTATTACATAGGCGTCCAGATACATATCATACAGGCATTTGGAGTGTAGAGATTAAAGGCTATGAGATGGATAGACTCTATTGGGAAATTACAGAAGCAGAAGAATGCTTAACTTACAAAAGTGATGCTTTGAGGGCAAATGGTTCTTTTGTTGTGTCAAGCGAAAATATAGGAGCAGAAAAAAGCTTTTATGTAATCCCTTGTAAAAAGCCCTTTGATGAAGCCCAAATAACAACTATCAAAGAAAAACTCCCCTTAATGCTAGAGTATATCCAATCTTGTATTGATACCTTTTATGCAACATATCGCAATTTTGATGAATATGTGCAGCATCTCCAAGACCTAAGTGAGAAAAACTTACGATATAAAGTATTTTCTCTACTTGCTAAAGGAGATATTTTGAGTGTGCTCAATATTGCGCAAGAACAAGCAGCCATTGAAAAGCAAGAGTTAGGTAAAAATGAAATAGGCTTTTGGGGAATGTTGCTGAATTTTTTACATAAAAATGGAGAGAAAACAAACCTAAGCTTAGTAGAGAGATTCAAAATGCGTTTTAAAAATTTGACATATGTTGAAAGAATGTAAAGAATGAAACTTGCCTTGCTTTTAATTATAATTATATGTAGCTTTGCGCAAGGCAAAGATTCTTTAATTGAAGATAAAATACATAATATTGGGCTTTTTGCACTTGAAGAAATAGATAAAGATACTTTTATCACGCAGCTTGCTTATGATGGTAAAGAAAACTTTATGAAAACAAATATCTATACACCTTTTTCTTTACACAAATGCTATCTCCATAAAGATATGAAAGAGCATATGCAAAAACTTGCTAAGATTCTAAAAGCAAAGAATTTAAAGCTTATTGTGTATGATTGTTTCCGTCCACAAGCTGCACAAGAGCTTGCTTGGAGTATTGTGCCTGATACGCGCTATGTCGCTCACCCAAAGAAAGGCTCAAATCACTCAAGGGGGATTGCCATTGATGTGGGCTTAGCTCAAGGAAATGGAGAAGCTTTAAGTATGCCAAGCGCATTTGATGAATTTAGTGCAAAAGCGTGGCGTGATTATATGTGTCCGAAATCCCAAACACAAAATTGCACTCATCGTAACGAACTCCAAGAGATAATGAGCCAAGCTGGATTAAAGAGTATAAAAACGGAATGGTGGCACTTTGAGCTTCCTATAAGCAATAAACACGGCTACCCTATTCTTTCTCTCCCATAGAATCTACTCAACTATTCGTGGCGCAGCGCATCAATAGGATTAAGCTTTGAGGCTCTCCTTGCGGGAAGATAACCAAAGAGAACACCAATAAAAGCCGAAAATAAAAAGGCAATGATAGCCGTTGGAATATCAAAAATAAAAGGAATTTCCATATAATAACTTAGGCTCAATGAAGCAAAAAATGCCCAAATAATTCCAATTATTCCTCCAAGTGAGCTTAAGGTAATAGATTCTATTAAAAACTGCATAAGCACTTCACTCTGCAATGCACCAATAGCCATACGCGTTCCAATTTCTTTGGTGCGCTCTGTTACGGAAACGAGCATAATATTCATAATGCCAATTCCCCCTACAACTAAGCTTACTCCAGCAATTAAGCCTAAAAATGCGGTAAGTCTCTTTGTGGCAGAAGTGAGTGTCTCTGCAATCTGCTTTGTATCCATAATCTCAAAAGAATCTCTATCTCCGGCACGGACATTGCGCACTTGACGCAGTGCTTGAGTAAGAGCGGGAAGCATTTGTTCAGAATCTACGCCATCTTTTGCACGAAGCATAAGTCGATTAACAAAAAAAAGTGTATTGCTCCCTGATACAGAACGTAAGAATGTTTTGAGTGGAAGCAAAATTACATCATCTTGGTCATTTCCCATACCACCCTGCCCTTTAGATTCTAATACGCCAATGCACTCACACACGATTGTATTTAAACGAATCCTCTGTCCCAAGGGATTACCCTCATTAAATAGATTCTTACGCACCGATTGTCCTATCATACACACATTGCTTCCTACACGATATTCGTTTTCTTCAAAACTTCTTCCTTCACTTGTATCCCATTGCGTTACTTCAAAAAATGCTGCATTTACGCCTTGTGCTTGAGTTGCTGTATTTTGAGCTTGGTATTGTAGGGTAACTGAACCTTGAGAAATGGGTGCAAGAGCCTGTATATATTCGTGTGTAAGCGTAGTAAGATTCTGGGCTTCTTGCAGGCTAAAATTACGGCGAAGATTTGCTCCACTTGGATTCATTACGCGCGCAGGAAATACAAGCAAAAGGTTGCTGCCAAGTGAGGAGATTCTATCGCTTATCATTTTAGTCGTGCCATTTCCTAAACTAATCATTACCACCACTGCACCCACACCAATGATTACCCCAAGCATTGTTAAAAATGCGCGCAAGAAGTTGCGTTTAATTTGTCTTAGTGCGAGGATAAAAGCATTTAAAATCATTAGCAATCCTTTGAATCACTTATTAAGCGCCCATCTAAAAAGTGCAATTCCCTACTTGCATATTTTGCCATATCAGGTTCGTGCGTTACCATAAGAATCGTAATACCCAAATTTTGATTGAGTTCTTGGAGAATTTCCATAATTTCCACACTTCGTTTTGTATCAAGATTTCCTGTTGGTTCATCAGCAAGTAAAAAAAGTGGTTCTGAAGCAATTGCTCGTGCAATCGCTACGCGTTGTTGTTGTCCTCCGCTTAATTTTGCACTTGTGTGCGAAGCCCAATCTTTTAGTCCTACTTTATCAAGTGCTTTAAGAGCAATCTCTTCTCTTTCTGTCTTTTTTACTCCGCGATACATAAGAGGCAATTCTACATTTTCTAACGCAGTTGTGCGCGCTAAAAGATTAAAACCTTGAAAAATAAAACCTATATAGTTTCTGCGTAAAAGTGCACGTTGATTTTGGGTAAGTTCAAATACATTCACATCATAAAACCAATATTCTCCACTACTCCCGACATCAAGAGTGCCAAGTATATTTGCTAGACTTGATTTCCCCGAACCACTAGGTCCCATTAATGCAACAAATTCGCCTTTATCAATGAGTAAATCTACACCTTTGAGTGCTTCAAATGCACTCTCTCCCTTGCCATAAGTTTTGCGCACATTGTGCAATTTAATAAAATCTTCCATATTTAACTTGCCTTAAATCATTGCACCTTTATTTTGGTAATCACTTGTGTTTGCTCGTCAATGCCGCTTAGAATCTGTGTATGAACCCCATCGGTAATACCCGTCTCTACCTCTACGGATTCGGGCATACCATTTTTTAAAATCCATAATGTGCCACTTTTACCTTGTTGCTTTTGCTTGATATTAATTTGCGCTTTAGGACGTGGGCGTGAGGGTGCAACCATTGGATTGAGTGCAGAATCATTCTTTTTTATGCCTGCTTTTTGCAATGCCTTATTTAAATCAAAATACAAAGCAGAACTTGGCACAAGAAGTGCATTTTGGGCTTTTGCAATGATAATATCAGCTGTGGCACTCATATCGGGACGCAAAAGGAGAGATTTATTATCCACTTCAATTTTTGCACGATAAGTGATGATATTAGAAGTGCTTGAAGAAGTATTTGAAGAAGAGCTACTTCCATCGCCTGAACCAAAATTCACACGATTAACTTTTGCGTGAAAATTTTTATCTGGGTAAGCATCAACGGTGAAAATGACTTCTTGTCCTTCTTTAACCTTGCCAATATCTGCCTCTGAAATGCTTGCATAAAGCTGCATTTCTTCAAGATTCTCAGCAACCTTAAAAAGCGTAGGAGCTTGAAAACTTGCTGCTACGCTTTGCCCCACTTCAACGCTACGCGTAAGGACAATACCATCAACGGGTGAAATAATTTCGGAATTTTTTAAATCAATCTTAGCGCTTTCTATGCTTGTTTGAATTTCAATGATAGTAGCGCTCTTAATATCTACATCGGAACGTGCAGAGGTATAATTAGTTTTAGCAGTTTGTAATTCAAGTAGAGAAGGCGAAGCCCCATTTGTTGCTTTATAAAGTTCTTTTAATCTATCATAATTCCATTTTTTATCTGCCAAAGTTTGCTCACTCGCTCTAAGTTGAGCTTGTGCGGAATGAAGCTGGGCTTGAAATTTAGCAATCTGTTGATTAATACTTTCTGGATTAATGCGAGCAAGCACTTGTCCTTGCTTGACTTCATCATTTTCATCTACAAGCACTTCAAGCACAAGTCCGGAAATCACACTCCCAATTTCTACTTCATTCACAGGAGAGAGAGAGCCTGAAGCTGAAATGCTTGATTTAATATCACCACGAGTAGGTTTTATTGTCTCATATTCCATTTGGGAAGTAAAAAGATTCCATAAAATAATACCACCTATACAAAGTGCAATGATACCAAGTAAGATAAACCACACCATAGGAGGTATTTTTTTGCCTATATATTTTTTTGTATGAAGAGTTTGATATAAATTCATTCTTTGTTTCCTTGTGGAGATTGTTCTTTTTGTGGATTCTCTATTTGCTCCAAAGCAAGATTCCCACCTAAAGCTTTAAAAAGCGTAATAAGCGATAGAATCTCGTTTGTTTTTGCACTATGAAGCTGTGTCTGCAAATTAAGATATGTATTTTCATTATTTAAAAAATCACTTTTATCAAGCAATCCACGTTTATTTTTTGCACTATTACTTTCGTAAGCCTTTACACCAATTTCATATACATTTTGCGTATTTTGCACCTGACGTTTTTTAGATTGCACATCAAAAAGTGCGTTTTCAACCTCGCCTAAAGCTGTATTAACATTATTTTGCAAGGTATAATATGCTTCATTACTTAACTCTTTTTGAATAAGATAATTTTGTTTTAAAGGTGTGCGATTAAGCAGAGGTGCAGTAATGGAATTTGCTATCTGAAATACGAGAGAACCTGCACCATTTGTGCTATATAGAATCTCACCAATTGAGCCACTAAGCGAAATATTTGGCAATCTTGCAGCATTTGCATTTGTTTGTTTATAAAGCTGAGAATGCAGAGCATAAAGACTTGCTTGGATATCTGGACGAGAGAGCAAAATATCACTTGGCATTTTATCTACATAAAAATTTGGAATATGCGGAAATGTATAATTTATAGAATCTAAAAAATCAATGTTTTGGACGAGTTCATCGGCAGTAATATTTAAAAGCACAAGCAGAGCATTTTTATTTTGCTCAAAAGTATAAGAGAGACTTTCATAAGTATTCTTTTGCGCGGTTGTATTTGCTACAAAGCTTTGATAAGTGTTTACATCAATAAGTCCTAATTTATATTTATCTATATTAATTGCCTGAATCTGCTCTAAGTTTTTTAGAGTAGATTCGGCAATAGCAAGCGAATAAGCATTATCCCGCAATGTAAAATATAAAGTCGCCACTTCAGCAATTAAAGAAATTTGTGCAAAAGCAAGATTACTTTGTGCTTGAAGATAAGATTTTTTGCTCGCTTGACGTAAGGCATTAAGTTTGCCAAATAAGTCAAGTTCCCAACTCATACTGATATTTGCATTGATTGAATTTGCACCTGGACGGATAATTGTGCTTTGAGAGAGAGTGCGCCTATCAATATAACTTGAATTTAACCCAGCATTAATTGTAGGAAACATATTTGCTGTATTGATTTTCATTTGAGACTTGGCTTGCTTAATACGAGAAATCATACTCAATACATTTGTATTATTTTCAAGCGCAAGATGAAGGATTTGGTGCAATTGCTTATCATCAATAAGTGCCATAAACTGCTGTAATCTAAAAGGTTGCTCTTGTAAAGATTCCATATTTATAGGATTCGTGGATTGTTTTATTTTTGTGGTATTTTGAGATATAAGTAAGTCTTTAGTATTAGAAAAAGCAGCGGGAATATGTGTTTGCTTAGCACTTTGCTCAAGTGTGGGAATATGTGTGCTACAACCCGTATATATCATACCAACAAATAAGCATATCTTCCTCACTTATCTTATTCCTTTTAATATCTTAAGGTTACTCTTAAAATGATATTGAAAAAATGTGAAATTAAAGTGAATCTTAAATATTAAAAGATTAGAATCCAAAACTACTTAAATCTTAACATTTTAGAGAGAATCATTTGAGACAAATTGTATTCATAAGTATGCTATGGATTACTATAATTTTTATGACTGCTTGCTCACACCACGATTCTTTACAATCATTTAATAAATATTACTACGGTGGCAATGATGAAAAAGCCTATAAATATGCCAAAGACAAAGCCGGAAAATCTGGAGATGTATTATGGAATCTTCAAGCGGGTGTGAGTGCATTTACTTCACATCAAGAAGATACTCTAAATCTTTTAGAACAAGGTGAAACACTCTTTAGCAAATATGAATCAGAAGGTTTAATGGGTGGCATATTTGGCAGTGTAGGTTCAGTGCTTGTTAATGAAAATATTAGAGATTATCGTGGCAATATTTATGAGGGCGTTATGTTCAATTATTATAAGGCACTCAATACTATGTCGCAAAAAGACTATGCTCGTGCACGTGTAGAATTTAATCGTGCAAATGACAGACAACGTCGTGCTAAAGATTATTTTAATAAAGATATTCAAAAAGCTCTTGCACAAGAACATAAACAAAATGCACAAAATAGAAATCTTCAGCAAGTTGATACTCACTCTTCTATCTCTTCTCTTTTACAAAAAGAATACAGCAATTTAAAAAATTTTCAAGCTTATGAGGGCTTTATCAATCCTGCAGTAAGTTATGTTTCTGCACTTTTTTTTATGCTTGAAGAAGATTACAATAAAGCAATGGATTTATACAAAGAATCTTATGGGATTAATCACGCCTCAATCATTAATCAAGACTTGCAAATAATGCAAAAGCGTAAAAATAGTAATACAGATGCTAGATATACTTGGTTTATTATTGAAGATGGGCAAAGTGCGCATAAACAGGATATGTCAGTTAATTTACCTACATTTTATGTTAGCAATAATGTCTTGCACGTAGGTGTTGCTATACCAATGCTTGTAGAAGGAAAAATAAGTGCTCGCATATATCAAGCTCAAAGCATAGAACAACAAAATTTTAAAGCCTCTGAAGTAGCTGATTTAGATAAAGTGATTGCAAATGAATTTAATAAGCAACTCCCCTTTATTCTTACGCGCACAATCTCTTCTGCTATACTCAAATCAATTACTCAAAATGTATTGGATAATCAATTTGGCACAATAGGAGCTTTAGCAGGTGCACTTTATTCTATGAGCACAACAAGTGCTGATGTGCGTATTGCTACGGCTTTACCTAAACGTGTCCTTGTACTACAAATTCCAAATAATGTGGGTAAATTTATGCTTCAGGCTGATAATCGTCCACTTTATAATGTGCATTTTGAGTGTATAAAAGAAACATCTTTACAAAAAAATACGCAAAAAATAAAAAATATTATTACTTTATGTGAAAAAAACGATAACATTCTATATTTACGCGTCAAGGGTAATAATCCAACTTATAGAATCTTAAAGGGCGGTAACATTGATGAATAAAGCTTTTTTATGTCTTATAACCATAGGTGCATTATTTATGGTAGGTTGTAGCACATCACCAAAATATATTAATACAGCAGATTCTAAATCTTATACAAGTATGGGGCTTGATTATCACGACATTGAAAAAGCAGCAAGTGATAGTGTTCGTTCTTTACTCAATAGTAACTATGTGCGCAATCTTTCTCGCACAGGCTCTCCTAAAGTATTAATGATATCAAATGTCATTAATGATACTATGCAAACTATTGATACAGAACAGCTTACTCGGAAAGTAACACGTGATATGCGTAATAGTGGAAAATTTGTTCTTACTCTCGCAGTAGGAAATAAAAAAGATAAAGGTATTACGATGGGTAGGAGTGTGCGTGATAATGATGAATTTGACCAACACACTACAATTGAAAAAGGCACATTAAAAGCCCCAGAATTTTCTCTATCAGGAAAAATTGTGCAAAAAAATACTAAAATTGGCTCAAAGCAGCGCACTGACTATTATTTCCTTCTCACACTTACCAATATTAAAGATGGTCTTGTTGTTTGGGACAATGAGGTAAATATCATTAAGCTTGGCTCAAATTCATCTGTAAACTGGTAAATAACTAAATTTTAGGAGGCATTTATGAAAACACATACAAAAGTTTTATTTGGAGGCATTGTTACAGGGTTGCTTATTATAGGCTGCGCCAATAAAGATGATGCACTTGGTGTTGGTGGTAAGAGTATCGATAAAAAAGCACTTCAAGCTCTTAGTATTCAAGGTGCACCAAATTGGGTGCTCAATGGTGGGCAAGGTGATATGAGCGCCGTAGGAATTGCTGATATTATTAATGGTGATTTGGGCTATGCACGCACAGAAGCATTAGCTTTAGCTAGAGATGAACTTGCACGACAAGTAGCTACAGAGGTTGAAGGCGTAATAAATCGTGCAGCAAGTGTAACTATGGGTTCTTCAGTCCAAGATGCGCAGGTTTCTAAAGCTAGTGAACAAATCATAAAACAGGGTGTTTCTCAAACTCTTAGTGGAACAAAGCAAACCGATACTTGGATTACCAAAGATGCAACCAAAATCTTTGTGCTTATTAAACTTAATCCGGAGCTTAAAGCCAAGCTTCAAGCTAATGTAAAGAGAGAAATTAACAAAAGTTCTCTTCCAAGCAATATAAGACAAGAGGCTGCAAGATCATTTTTGATTCGGTAATGCTAAATTTGAAAACTAAAATAAATTAAATATGATGTCATTGCTAAGAATCATACTCCCCATATATATTATCATTATATATGGAGGTTGCTTTGGTAGTTCGCCTAAGCCTCCTTCTTGGTATGGTAAATCCTCAACAAATGAAACCCAACTCATTGGTTTTGGAAGTGCAAATAGTCTCAATACTGCTCAAGCTAATGCTTTGAGTGATATTATTACCCAAATCAATGTCCAAGTAAGCACACAATTTAGCTCCAATATAAAAAGACAAAATAATCTTATCACTCATAATTCAAGCAATGAGGTATATCTTGATAGTGCAGGAATTGAATTAAATGATGTGCAATATTCACGTAGTGCATTTGAAAATGGTATATTTTATGTAGAAGCAAAAGTTCATAAAGCTACTCTTATTAAGCAGTTCCAAAAAAAGTTCAATACCGTATATAACTCCCTTAATCTTTCTCGTATTACTCAATGCAACACAATTTCTATTAAAGATAAAATACAGATTGAGAAAAATTTAGAAACTTTACACCTGTATGCTACACTACTCCAAACATTAGGAACTACAAGCAAACCACTTAATAATTTTGAAAATATCCTTGCCGCAAATACACCACAACCTAATGCGAAGCTTGTTATTGAAAGTAATTTGACTAATGAAATAATTTATAATAATTTGGCAAAGGAATTGGGACATTTTTACAGCTTTGATTCTCAAGCAAACCAAATTCTAAAAGCTAAAGTGCAAGTAAGCAACAACAACGAAGGTGTAAAAATTAATATAATTTTTACCATATTTGATTGTCGCAATAATCCCATATTTAATACAAATGTAAGCTATACTCATAATGCTACCAATGTGCAAGAGGCATTGCGTTTCGCTTCACAGCGCGTAAGTGTTCAGTTATATAAAAAAATACAAGAATGGATTGAGCAATAAAACTATGTGCAGCTTGCAAAATAGTTGCGCACTACTTCCCTATCATCAAAATATATTTTTTCATTACCAATAATTTGATAATCTTCATCGCCTTTGCCTAAAATCAAAAGCACTTCATCAGATTCTAAGGATTCTAGCGCCATATAAATTGCTTTTTTGCGATCTGCTTCAACAAATACATATTCTCCATCTTGCATACCACTCAAAATATCCTCAATAATGCTTTTTGGGGATTCTGTGCGTGGATTGTCGCTTGTGATATAAATTTTATGTGCAAATTGTTGCGCACAAGCTCCCATTTTAGGGCGTTTAGATTTATCTCTATCACCACCTGCCCCAAAAACAACAGCTATTTTACAATGCCTAAAACTCTCAAAGATTTGATACATACCATCGTATGTGTGAGCAAAATCCACAATAACAAGAGGCATATTATGCACTACCTCCATACGTCCGCTCACGCCACCAAAATGTTCTAATGCCTCCGCTATTCGCTCTAGTGGTTCTTGAGTGAGAATCTTTACTGCTCCAATAGCAGCAAGGGTATTATACAGGTTATGCTTTCCATACAAATGCGCTTGTATTGCACTTTGTTCATTTGTCTTATAATCTCGTTCTCTCCACGAAATATACCCATCAATACCATTTTCAAGTGCATATACATCAACGCTTAAATTTCCTTTTTTTTCTATGCCATAGAAATATGCTGCTTTATCAGTGCAATATATATAGGGCTCATCAGCATTGAGGAGTTTTCTACCTTCACCTTCAAAAAAGCTATTTTTAATGCGCCGATATTCTTCTACACTCTTATGATAATCCAAATGATCACTTGTAATATTTGTGAGAATCTTAAGCGCAAAATCAAGTCCGGCTATGCGTTCTTGTTCAATAGCGTGGGAGCTTACTTCCATAATAAAAAAATTACACTTTTGCTCCATTGCTATACAAAGATTTTCATATAGCTCAAGCATACTTGGAGTTGTCAAGCCTTTAGGTTTAATCCTATGCTCATTAATAAAAAAACCTCTTGTGCCAAGCAAGGCAACATTAAATCCCAAATCAAGCAAAATAGAGTAAATAATAGCTGCGGTGGTTGTTTTTCCATTTGTGCCAGTGATACCTACAATATTTGGTGAATTATGAGAAAAATTTGCCATAAGAATATCGTTAAGTTCATAAGATTCTACCATAGAGCAAGATTGTGCTATTTGAGGCGTAATAAAGTTTTTATTTTGTTTATTCTTTACGAATAAAACCTTGTCTGTATCTGTATCTTTTTGCAAGCCAAATTTATCACCCTCACCTTTTAAGAGGGATTCTATCACTCGTGTATCATCTGTCAGAGCTATAAAGCTTCTATCCTTATAACTTACGTTTTTTTTGATTATCATCAGCTACCTTTTGGAGAATCTTCTCAATCTCTTTATCGTAAATAACACTTTTTTTTAAAGATTCCATATATTCAATATATTCCATTGACATATCTTGATAATTATTTTCTACAAGTTGATTAAGAAATTCATAAAACTCATTCTTGTTTGTAAAAATAATTTTAGTACTAAAGATTAAGTCTTCAAAAGCTTCTTTAAAGTTCTGCTTGTCTTGGACAATTTGTTTGAAATCCTGATATAAGATGCCATTAATCGCATCAGCACGTAAATTTTCAATATGCTTTATCATATTAAAAATTTTATTAGTGCTTTTATCAAAACTGCGAATGGTTTTAAGCATTTGTTCTCTCGCCTTACTCTTGCTTATTTCTTGTGAAAGCAAAATTTGATAATACTCATATAAACCAAGAGCTTGTTCTTCAAAATCTTGAGCCATATCCGAAAGAAGTACACCAATAGTGGATTCTGTATTATTAGGTTCAAGACTTAAATTATGTG
Organism: Helicobacter sp. MIT 03-1614; assembly: GCF_000762925.2. Taxonomy (NCBI): domain Bacteria; kingdom Pseudomonadati; phylum Campylobacterota; class Epsilonproteobacteria; order Campylobacterales; family Helicobacteraceae; genus Helicobacter; species Helicobacter sp. MIT 03-1614. Next base: position 17,251 of record NZ_JRMS02000002.1, on the reverse strand, counting down.
CAAAAAATCCAAAAGCTTTTTTATACTGCTTAGCGGCAAAAAAATCAAAAGCTTTTTTATTGTTTTTATTGATAACTTGACGTGTGCGCGTATCAGTTAGCTTGATTGATTCCATAAATTCTATCCTATTTGAAAATCTGCTTCTTTTCCGTGTTGAACATTAACAATAGCTATATCAGGGTGAATTTCCTCTTTAAGACGATTCTCAATGGCATATTTAAGCGTATTTGCTGAACTCGGACACCCTTTGCACGCACCTTCAAGGCGCACATATACTTTTGCATCTTTAATACCAAGTAAAGTAATATCACCGCCATCAAGCGTAAGTGTAGGACGCACTTTTTGGATAACTATTTCAACAGGCATTTTAAGCTCTTCATCACTAAAAGGAAACACTCAAACTCCTTATGATTCTATAATTTAATATACAATTTTAACGTATTTTTTCAAATACTAGAAAATCAAAGAATTGTTTATAAATGATACAAAATGATAATTTTAAAGTAAAAAACCTCAAAACCCTCTTTATTATTTATAATAAATCCTTATAGAATAAAAGCTAGAAAACTAAGATAATATTAAGGAGTAAAATTATGAACAAAATGTTGGCATTAATCTTAGGTTGCATCATAGGTTTTGGTTTTTTGGGCTGTAGTGAAGATAAAACACAAGAAAGCTATAAAGTGAAATTTGCTCACGTTGTAAGTAGTAATACTCCTAAGGGTAAAGCTGCTGATTTTTTTGCCAAACGCGTAAATGAACTTAGTGGCGCTAAAATCAAAGTAGAAGTATTTCCAAGTGCACAACTTGTAGATGATGATAAAGTATTCCAAGAACTTACACGCAATAATATTCAAATGGCAGCACCAAGTTTTTCAAAATTTACACCTATTGCCAAAGAATTTAATATATGGGATATTCCATTTTTATTCCGTGATACAAACCATTTGCATAAAGTTATGGATGGAGAAGTTGGTCAGATTCTAAAAGATGTTATTTCACAACGTGGTATTATTGCTCTTGATTATTGGGACGCTGGTTTTAAACAATTTAGCACCAATAAAAAGCCTATTATTGTGCCTGAAGATGCTAAGGGACAAAAAATGAGAATTATGAGCTCTAAAGTGCTAGAGGAGCAAACAAAAGCCATTGGTGCTATTCCTCAAGTATTACCATTTGGTGAAGTATATTCTGCACTTTCTACAGGCGTAGTTGATGCAGCCGAAAATCCTCTCTCTAACTTCTATAATTCTAAATTTTATGAAGTGCAAAGCTCTGTTACACTTTCAAATCACGGCTATTTAGGTTATCTAGTTGTGGTGAGTGATAAATTTTGGAAGGAGCTTCCTGATGATTTAAAAGAAATTTTTAAGCAAGCTCTCCACGAAGCTACAGAGTTTGAACGAGAAGAAAGTGCAAAAGAAGAAAAACTATTTCTTAAAAAACTTGAAAAGGATGACGCAACAAAAACACAAATTATCACACTTAATGATGAGCAAAAAGCTCTATGGAAAGAAACTATGCAGACTATTTATCCCAAGTTTTATAATATAGTTGGGCAAGATTTGATTGAAAAAATTATACAAGTGCAATAATTTGCGGAGGAAACTTGATGTTTTCTTGGATTACTAAACCATTTGTATGGGCACATCATAACCCACGCATTCTTAAAATTTTTGCCATTTTAGATAAAATTATTGCCTCTATAAATAAAAACATTGCCGTAATTGGCTTAGTTGTAGGGGTGCTTATTACTGCTTTAAATGTATTTTGCCGTTATCTCACTGGATTATTTCCAGATTTTATCCACCTCTCACTGACTTGGGCAGAAGAAATTGCACGATATTGTTTTTTGTGGTCAGCTCTTTTTGGTGCAGCATATGGATTTAGAAAAGGCGTACATATCAGTGTTACTATGCTTCTTGAGCGTTTTCCTCCTCAATATGCTAAAGCTTGTGTGCTTGGTATACATACGCTTAATGCAATCTTTCTTGCTTTTATGACATATGCCGGAGCTATGGTATGTTATGATAATTATATTCTTGGTTATATGAGCGAAGCTCTGCATAATGTCCCTTTATGGATTTTTTTGCTTTGTCTGCCTTTTGCTTTTTTTGGTGCAACTTACCGTTGTATTGAAAAAATCTATGAAGTCTCTTGGATGGAAGCAGACAAAGTAATTAAAAATGCCGAAAATGAAATGATACACGATTCTGTGATTAAAGATTAATGGAGTATTAATGAGTGTTGCATATCTAATGGTTGCTTTATTTGGTTTATTGCTTTTAGGTGTTCCTGTTTCGGTTGCTTTAGGCATAAGCGCAATTAGTGCACTGTATTTTTTTACTTCATACAATATTATTGGTTCAGCTGAAATTATGTTTAATGGCTTAAAACCTGCTCTTATGGCAATTCCTATGTTTATTCTTGCAGGTTCTCTTATGAGTAAAGGAAGTTCAGCTCAACGTATTATCAATTTTGCAACCTCTCTTGTAGGGCATTTACCGGGTGGATTACCTATAAGTGCAATTTTAGCTTGTATAATTTTTGCTGCCGTAAGCGGTAGCTCCCCTGCTACGGTTGTAGCTGTAGGTTCAGTAATGTTTTTAGCCATTGCTAATGCAAAATATCCAAAAAGTTATGCCATAGGTGCTATTACATCAGCTGGAAGTCTAGGGATTCTTATTCCTCCTTCAGTTGTAATGATTGTCTATGGTGTAACAGCAGAAGTTTCCATTGAAAAACTTTTTATGGCAGGAGTGATTCCGGGGTTAATGATTGGCACTATGATGATGCTTTATGCGTATGTAGGTGCAAAACGACTAGGTTTCAAAGCGACAAAACCTGAAAGTTTCAAAGTGCGTTTTCAAAAATTCAGAGAAGCATTTTGGGCATTGCTTATTGTCTTTGTTATCATTGGAGGTATTTATGGGGGTATATTTACTGCTACAGAAGCAGCAGGCATTAGTGCAGTATATGCGTTTATTGTCTCTGTTTTTGTATATAAAGATATTAAACTCAAGAATCTTCATTCGGTATTTTTAGATGCAGCTATTACCACAGCTATGATATTTTTTATCATAGGTTTTGCAGTCGTATTTGCACATTTTTTAACCAATGAGAGAATCCCTCATCTTATAGCTGAATTTCTTATTGCGCAGCAAATGAGTTGGTGGGTATTTCTTATCCTTGTAAATATTATGCTCTTTGTTATGGGGCAGTTTATGGAACCTAGCTCTGTGATTATGATAATGACACCTCTCCTTTTGCCCATTGCCTTAGCTCTTGGTATAGACCCCATACATTTTGGTGTTGTAATGGTTGTAAATATGGAACTAGGTATGCTTACACCACCTGTAGGTTTAAATCTTTTTGTGGCAAGTTCACTTACTGGGCTTAGCCTTAAAGATGTAACAACTTCGGTGCTTCCTTGGCTTGGAATAATGTTGGTGGGTTTATTGCTTATAACTTATATTCCAGATATTTCGCTTTGGTTACCTAATAAACTCAATTAAAAGGAGGATTTATGGAGTTTAAAAATGTCAAGCAAATTGAAAAGGCTCAGAACTTTAACCAAAAAGATGGTATAAAGCTTTTTATTGTACTCATCTTTTTTCTAGTTATTTCTCTGATAGCAATTTTTGTTCATACAGGATATAACACACTTTTACTTGTTTTTGCAACTATCATCGGTGGCTATATGGCGATGAGCATTGGAGCAAATGATGTGGCAAACAATGTTGGACCAGCAGTTGGCTCCCACGCAATTACACTTGTAGGGGCGATTATAATTGCTGCAATTTGTGAAGCTATGGGAGCAGTTATCGCTGGTGGAGAAGTCGTAGAGACGATTAAATCAGGTATTATAGATTCTCAAAATATCACTGACCCAAGTGTGTTTGTGGCTCTTATGCTAGCAGCGCTTGCTTCAGGTGCAGTATGGTTACACCTTGCTACTGCTATCGGAGCTCCTGTTTCAACTACACATTCTCTTGTAGGTGGAATCTTAGGTGCTGGAGTTGTTGCAGTAGGCTTTGAAATTGTAAATTGGGGAGAGTGTTTACGCATTGTATCAAGTTGGGTTATCTCACCTGTGCTTGGTGGTTTGATTGCAGTAATTTTTCTTATCATCATTAAAAAAAGCATTACCTATAAAGAAGATAAACGTGAGGCAGCCAAAAAAGTAGTGCCTATTCTCGTTTTTGTAATGACTTGGGCTTTTAGTCTTTACCTTATACTCAAAGGTTTAAAAAAGATATTACCATCGCTTGATTTGGTTTTATCTGTAGGCATTAGCTTTATTATAGCGATTGGGGTTTATTTTATCGTGCGCCCTATCATAGCCAAGAAAGCAGATTCTCTCCTAAACACCAAAGAAGACATTAATTCACTGTTTACTATTCCTCTTGTTTTTTCAGCAGCACTTTTAAGCTTCGCTCACGGAGCAAATGATGTTGCCAACGCTATTGGACCACTCGCAGCAATTAATGAAACGTTAAAAAATCTTAGCGAATCTCTTCCTACAAGTAAAGCAGGTGTACCATTATGGATTATGCTGGTAGGTGGGCTTGGTATTTCTCTAGGACTTGCACTCTATGGACCAAGACTTATCCGCACGGTGGGAAGCGAAATTACTGAATTAGATAAAATAAGAGCATTTTGTATCGCTATGAGCGCAGCCTTAACTGTTCTCTTGGCTTCCCAACTTGGATTACCTGTAAGCTCAACACATATTGCCATTGGAGCAATATTTGGTGTGGGATTCTTACGTGAATATCTTAAAAAACGCTATTATGAAATGCAGCAAATCATCATAAAAGCTCATAAGGGGAAAGATGCTCAAGAAGTAGAGGCATTTTTAGAGCGTTTTAATAAAGCAAGCATTAAGAAAAAAGGTTTGATGTTAGAATCTATTAAGAATAATAGACAACTCAAAGATATACCATATTTTGATAGAAAAGAGCGAAAATCACTTAAGAAAGCTTATAAACAAGAGTTAGTAAAACGTAATGCGATTAATAAAATAATTGCTTCTTGGCTTATCACCGTGCCTGTATCTGCTGTCCTTGGCGGAGTTACTTATTATGTGATTACTAGTCTTGGCTTTAGCATTTAGTTTTTTAAAAGATTTGATTGATTACAATTAAATCTTTACTTTTTAAGACAAGGAGATTTTTTGGACCCGTATTCGTCCATTTTAATGCTTATTTTGGCATTATTTTTAGTATTTCTTAATGCCTTTTTTGTGCTTTCAGAGTTTGCTATTGTTAAAATACGAAAATCAAAGCTAGAGGAACTTGCGAAAAATGAAGTTAAAAATGCTTCTCTTGCTTTAAAAATTACTCATTCGCTTGATACATATTTGAGTGCAACACAACTTGGCATCACTCTTGCTTCTCTCGCACTAGGTTGGATTAGTGAAAATGCTTTTGTTAAGCTTATAAGTATTCCATTTGGTTATCTTTTGGAATCTTCTCCTCTTTTAGTGCATTCTATTGCATCAATGATTGCTTTTGTTTTCGTAACGCTTCTTCACGTTGTGCTTGGAGAGCTTGTGCCAAAGTCAGTTGCCATTGCCAAAACAGAATCGGTCGTGCTTCTCATTGCCAAACCACTTTATACATTTCGGATTATCTTTTCTCCATTGATTAAGCTTTTTGATTTACTTGCAGCATTTTTTCTTAAGTTTATTAACATCTCACCTGCACGTGAAAATGAAGCTGTCCATTCCGATGAGGAACTTAAAATTATTATAGGTGAAAGTCTTAAAGAAGGCTATATAGATTCTATAGAGGGTGAGATTATTAAAAACGCTGTTGATTTCTCTGATACCCTTGCTAGAGAAATTATGACGCCCAGAAAAGATATGATATGTTTAAATGCACAAGATGGATATGAAAAAAATATTGATATTATTTTGCAAACAAATCACACGCGCTATCCTTACTATCAAGATTCCAAAGACAATATTCTAGGTATGATACATATCCGCGATTTATTTGAAAACGCAATAAAAGGCAAAGAGCATAATCTCTCTAAACTTGTCCGCAATATGATTATTGTGCCAGAGAGCGCACATATCTCTGAAATTTTAAATACAATGAATCGTCAGCAAGTCCATACTGCACTTGTTGTTGATGAATATGGTGGCACTTCTGGACTTTTGACAATGGAAGATATTATTGAGGAAATTATGGGGGATATTTCTGATGAACACGATCTTAAAATTGAAGATATGAGGCAAATTGATGCGCAAACTTATGAATTTGATGGAAAACTTGAAATAAGTGATATTGAAGAAATGCTTGACATTACTTTCAAAAATACAAATGACCATATCACTATTGGAGGCTATGTATTTGGATTATTTGGGCGATTACCTATGATGAAAGATAAAATTACTGATGAACATTGCATTTTTGAAGTGCTTGAAATGGAAGGTGCAAGAATTAAAAAATTAAAAGTTACTTATACACCAAAAATAACATCAACGCTTTGATTTTTCTCTTACCATTTGCACAAGGGCAATAGCATTCTCGCGTGGTAAGTCTGGAAGCATTCCGTGTCCTAAATTAAAGATATGTCCCTTTTCTTTTCCCATAATTTTTAGAATCTCATCAATTCCACGCTCCATAGATTCTTTATCATAAAGCCTTGAAGGTTCAAGATTACCTTGTAAAACATATTTTGCGCCAAGATATGATTTTGCTAATGCCATAGGTGTGCCCCAATCCACACCAAAGACATCAAAACATCCATCAATTTTATCTAAATATCCAGCAATCCCTTTAGGAAAAAGCATAACAGGAATATGTGGATATTTGCCCTTGATGTATTGAGCGATATCTTTCATATATTTCCAACTAAATTCAAAATATGCCTCACATTCAAGTGCACTTGCCCAGCTATCAAAAATCTGCACTGCATTTGCCCCTGCGCGGATTTGCCCCTCCAGATAAAGTTTGAGCTCCTCACTCAAAGTTTCAAGCAAAGTTTTCAAAATATAAGGCTCTTTATAAAGCATTGCTTTACTTTTAGCGTAAGTTTTACTCCCCTGCCCCTCAATCATATAGGTTGCTAAAGTCCAAGGAGAACCACAAAATCCTATAAGTGCTTTCTCTTTTGGTAGCTTAGAGCGGATAGAGCTTAGGGTGTCATAAACATAAGTAAGGCGTTTATGCGCACCCTCTTGTAAATTCGCAACATCACTCACATTGCTGATTGTGCGATTAAATTTAGGACCCTCGCCTGCGAGAAACTCAAGGGGTAACCCCATTTCTAAAGGCACAACTAAAATATCGCTAAATAAAATAGCTGCATCAACATCAAGAATCTCCACAGGCTGCAATGTTACTTCCGTAGCAAGTTCTACATTTTTGCATAAGCTTAAAAAACTTCCAGCCTTTGTTCTTGTTTGTTTGTATTCACTCAAATATCGACCTGCTTGGCGCATAAGCCATATAGGCGTATAAGGCGTGGGTTTTCTAAAACACGCATCAATAAAAATCATTTATTACTCCTACTTTAGTTTTGCATTTCAATCCACTTTTGAGCGATTCTCACAGCATTTGTTGCTGCACCCACACGAATTTGGTCAGCTACACACCACAAATGCACAATATGTTTATCAAAATTATCCTCACGCACACGTCCCACATAAGTTTGATCTGTTTCAGTCGCTAATATTGGCATAGGATAAAGCTTTTCTTGAGGATTATCACAGAGCACAATATAAGGAGATTCTAAAAGAATCTCACGCACTTGTTTTGCGCTCACTTCGGATTCAAAAGTAATGCTTATAGATTCACTATGACTTCGCAACACAGGCACTCGCACACAAGTCGCACTCAAAGGAAAATCTGCGTGCATAATCTTATGCGTCTCATTAATCATTTTCATTTCTTCTTTTGTATAATCATTGGACATAAATACATCAATATGCGGAATTACATTCAAAGCAAGGCGATGAGGGAATATTTGCGGTTGTGCCTCATCAAGCTTGAAAGCAAAAAATGCTTGCATTTGCAACACAAGCTCTTCCATACCGCGCTTTCCTGCACCACTCGCAGCTTGATAAGTGCTTACATCTACACGTTTAATCTTAAATGCCTTATGCAAAGGAGCGAGTACCTGCACCATTTGGATTGTAGAGCAATTGGGATTAGCGATAATGCCCTTTTTGTCCCAAAATGCTATATCTTGTGGATTCACATCAGGCACGACTAATGGGACATCTTTATCCATACGAAAATAGCTTGTATTATCAATCACTACTGCTCCAGCTTTGGCAGCGCTTGGCACAAACCGCTCACTCACTGCTCCACCAGCAGAAAAAAAAGCGATATGTATGCCCTCTTTTGCAAATACTTCATCTGTGGTTTCTAAAATCTTGTAAGTTTGGGCATTAAATTCTATTTCTTTGCCTACACTCCGCTCACTGGCTAATGGCACAATCCTTGATACAGGAAATTTATGTTCTTCTAATACATTAAAAATCTCTTCACCTACAGCACCACTTGCTCCAACTACACCGACAACATATTCTTTCACATTTAATCCTTTAACCCCATATTAAATCCTTAAAGTAAACGATAAATTTCTAGTATAACAAGATTTTCTCAATTAATGATTAATTATGCACCTTATGTGAAAGCTCCTTATAAGCAGCGCGTAAATAATAAAAATCCTCTTTCGTAATTTTGATGTATTAGCTTTGGGCGATAAATCGTGGATTCTCTATTGTCAGCTTTAATTATTAATTTAAATAAACTTAAATGATGAAATCAGAAAAAATAAAAAGAAAAAAAGGACAAAAATAGAGCTAAATCAAGCTTAAGAATCTCACAAAAGTAACGAGATTCTTAAAATTAAAATATACCCCTAAAAGAGGTATATCTAGTGTATACTTGCCATACTCCTTTCAAATTCACTTGCTTTACGATAAGGAGTTTCAGCAAGTGGAATATCATTTGTACCTTTAGAACAGCGCAAACAAATCCTCACACATTGAATAAGAACAAGACAAGTAATAAACATAAACAATCCGCAAAGGAAAGCATTGATTAAGTTATTATTGGCAATTGTAGCAAATTTTGTTGCTTCAGCACTTAAATTTGCAATCATATCAACATCAAGCCCTGAAGCCTTTGCTTCTGCAATTTCTTGCATTTTTGCTGCAGCCTTTTGACCATTGATTTGCCACAATGCAATATGAGAAACTGCATCATGGACTTTTTCGCCATTTGCAGGAAGAAGTTTGCATACACCAGCATACATTGTGCTAAAAAGCACCCACGCTGCAGGAAGTATAGCAACCCACGCTTGTTTTGCTTTACCCATTTTGAAAAGCACCACAATAACCGTGAGTAATGCCATACCTGCAAGCATTTGATTCGATACGCCAAAGAGTGTCCAAAGCGATTTTACTCCACCTTGTGGGTCTGTGATACCTTGATAAAGGATATATCCCCAACCAACTACACAAATGAGTGTTGCCACAACACCCCAAAACATTGAGTGAATGTTTCCAATAGGTTTATATACATTTCCTAATACATCTTGCACCATAAAGCGTCCTGCTCTTGTGCCTGCATCAACAGCAGTTAAAATAAAGAGTGCTTCAAACAAAATCGCAAAGTGATACCAAAATGCCATAGAACCTTGATTAAAAAGTGGCACTTGAGAAATAATAGTGGCTAAACCAATCGCAAATGTAGGCGCACCACCTGTTTTACTTAAAATACTATTTTCGCCAATCTCTTGTGCTGTGTGCAAAATTTGTTCAGGAGTAATCACAAATCCCCATTGGCTAATTGTCTGTGCAGCTATTGCTGCAGCTTCTGCGACATCTTTTACGCCTGCTGTTCCAAGCGCTGCAGGAGCAACATTGATAGAAAAATACAAGCCCGGAGTAAGAATCACAGCAGCTACAAGTGCCATAACTGCAACTGCAGATTCCATAACCATAGAACCATAGCCTACCATTCTCGCGTGAGATTCTTTTTCTAGCATTTTTGGTGTTGTCCCACTTGAAATAAGTGCGTGAAATCCGCTAATCGCTCCACACGCAATTGTTATAAAAAGAAATGGGAAAAGCTCCCCGCTAAATACTGGTCCCGTGCCATCAACAAACTTAGTTGTACTTGGGAATTGCACATCAGGAGCAACTACTAAGATACCCCCTGCCATTAATACAATCACACCGATTTTCAAAAATGTGCTTAAATAATCACGAGGTGCAAGCAAAAACCAAACAGGCAAGATTGCCGCAACAAATCCATATACAATCATTACATAAGTAAGCTGAATGGGTGTGAGTGTAAAAAATTCAGCAAGTTCAGGGTGAGCCGCAACATCGCGTCCATAAAACAACGCAAGAAGCAAAAGAACAAATCCAATAATACTTGCTTCGCCAATTTTACCCGGACGTAAGAATCTCATATGAATTCCCATATAAATAGCAATAGGAATCGTCATCGCAATCGTAAATAATCCCCAAGGAGATTCTGCAAGTGCATTTACTACGACAAGTGCCAAAATTGCAATAATGAGCATCATAATCCCTAGAATCCCTATCATTGCAATAGAGCCTACAGGCTTACCAAGCTCTAATTTAATAATTTCACCTAGAGATTTACCATTGCGGCGCATAGAGATAAAAAGCACCGTGAAATCGTGAACTGCACCAGCAAGCACCACACCTACCACAATCCAAATCATACTAGGCAAATATCCCATTTGCGCTGCTAAAATTGGACCTACAAGCGGACCAGCTCCAGCAATTGCAGCAAAATGATGTCCAAAAAGCACTATTTTATTTGTTGGGCAAAAATCACGTCCATCATTATTGACAACGGCAGGAGTTGCACGATTATCATCAAGCTCAAGCACCTTATGAGCAATATACTTTGAATAGTAACGATATGCTATTGCATAAATACATACTGCTGCTACCACAATCCATACAGCTGAAATACTTTCTCCTGTATGCAATGCTAAAACACCAAAGCACCAAGCGCCTAAAAGCGAGATAAGTCCCCAAATTCCTATACTTACAATTTTGTTCATAACTCTCCTTTATTTTTTAGATAATTTTAAGTTTAAATACTTCAAACTTAAAACCTATCTAATATTTAAATGAGAATTTAACTTTTTATCTTTTAGAGTAGATTAGTAACATTAAACCAAGTACAAAATCTATAAATTATCTTTATTTATCTACATAACATAGTTAAAAAATTAAGTTTACTTGCATTATACTTTTAAGTTAAATATAAATCGTTCAATTAAATATAAATAAGTGACGGAAGGGGGATTATGCAAAACATAAACATAGTGCAATATAAAATTTCAAATACTTTTTTCATTGTGTTTTTACTTTCTATGGCTTTTTTCTCGCTCAAAGCACAAAACTATACTAGAAATCTTCCAAGCTCCATTATCTTGCAAAATGGAGAGAGTAGAAGCGATATTCTTACTTCAGTATGTGGGAATCAATATTGCGCATTTGGCTTAATGAGCAATAATGCTGGAAGCTATGACTTCAGCTATTCTACCCATAATGGTTCTTCGAAGCTTTCTCTCGTTGCAAATACTCCTACAAATCCTTATAACCATAGGCATTCTGTATTTTATATGAGACATCTTAATGTAGGAGAAAATTCAACATTAAGTATAAATGATTTTCATACATTTGCCCTCTCTGGTGAGCTTACGCTTAATAATAATGCTGCTCTTGAGATTATTTTGCAAAAAGGAGAAAAAATACCTGCGAGTGAATTTGCCCCTTCATCAAAAGTGCATTTTTCACGCAATGCAAATTTTTATCTTGGCAATGGCTCAACACTTAATATAAGCAATACTGATTTTGTCATAATAAGCTCTAAAGGCATTATAAATAATAATGCACAAATGATTTTAGATTCTAGCACAATAAGATTCCAAAATACTCTCCACAATAAGGGCACAATAGAACTTACAGGAGATGTATATAACATAGGACAAAGCCAAACAATCACAAATCTTGGCACTTCGCATTTTATCAATTATGGCAATGTCAAAGTGAATGGGAATTTTTATAATGGTGGCACTCCACGTGCCGATTCAGTGCAAGGAAGCTGGTGGCAAAATGATGCACCAAGCCCGGGTGGAGGGAATCTTATAAACTATGGTGGAACAATTCATATTACGGGTAACCTTATTAATGCGCAAGGCGTTGAACTTGGAAAAACACAAAATTCAAGTGTGCAAATTTATGGTGGCACAATCAAAGTTGATGGAGGAATTAACAACGGAGCTAATAATACACTTATTTTAGGTTGGTATAATGGGAAAATGGGGCAGATTGATGGAAATGTAACCAATCGTGGTATAGCCAAAGTTGATATTACAGGAGCAACGCTTAATACAGATCATAGAATCGCTGGTGGTTGGCATACTGGCAGGCTTAATGCAAATCGAGATGTCTTACTAAATGGGAGCAAAAGTGAATTTTTAAACGCGAGAATTAGTCATTACCAAAATAGCACAACAATCACACTTAATAAAAACACTCAAGCTATTAACGCTTTTATGAACACTCTTCCTATACAATCAAAAACTATTCTTACCGCGCTTGAAGATAGTCTTTACAATCCTAATACAATAGGACAACAAAGTATTTATGCTTATGGCAATAAAAATTACCTTACAAAACTAGGAAATAATATTAATGAAAGCGCAGAATCTATGCTCCTTTATGCCTCTCCTTTAAATATATGGGCTATAGTTCAAAATAGTATTATGCCGCTTAAAGCTCAAGTAATGCCCCCTCCACGCAAATCTGTTTTCAACATAGCTCCTTTAAGCTCTATTGCTTCACGTGGCTCACTTAAATCCCCTCTTAATGGTGTAAATATTAGTGCCCAAATTCCTTATAAGACACATTTTCTTAGCGCTTTTGCTGCTTATGGAAATACAAACGCTACCCATACACTTACCCACTTGCAAACTCATTTTGACACAAACTCTTTTCTTATAGGTTTATATGATAGAATCTCCCTACCATATATAGAAGTTTCACTCCTTGCATACTATGGTGCTAGTTTTAACAAAGCTAAACGACATCTTTTATTAAACAACAGTGCTTTTCAAACACGCTATTCTTATCACGAGCTTGGTTTATCAGCCCAAATCACTCATCTATTGCGCTTTGAAAAACTATGGATAAAGCCATTTATAGGGATTAACTATGCTTTTGGCTTACAAAGTGCCTTCAAAGAAAATCTTGTTTCAGATACCACCTCCGCTATGCTTACAGCTCCTATGTGGCTTTCTCATTTGCCACAACTCTCACTTGGCACACAAGGGCAATACTACTTAAAAAAGCAACACTTTCTCTTTGGAGGAGCGCAGATTCAATATGCACTCACAAATTCCTCTTTTTCCGCTCATTTTGGCTCTTCAGTTCTTAACTTTAACCCTCAAAATTCACTTGGGCTTACACTTCATTTTGGTGGCTCTATGCCTATAGCTAAAGAATTCTCTCTTAGTGCTTATGCGCTTTATTCACGCTCACACTTGGCATTTCAAAGTTATTCAGGCACACTTAATCTCTCATATTATTTCTAGGTGATTACCTCAAATATGTTACAATCGCCTCTTTCAATACAGCATAAGGATAACAATATATGGTAGAAGTTTTAGCCAAAATCACAACTCAACGCTCACAAGATATTACCCTTAAAGGCTTTGATTTTGGCTATGAGATTCCAAAGCAAAGAATCCACCCTTTAATCAAACCTCATTTAGATTCTGTCTTTTTTATTGCCGAAATAAAACGCTCTTCACCATCAGCTGGAACTATTAAGGAGATACCCTCTGTTACAAAACTTGCTGGGGATTATCTTAATGGCGGTGCTGGAGCAATTTCGGTGCTTTGTGAGGAACACTATTTTGGAGGAAGCTTGCTTGATTTAATGTCCGTAAAATCTGCTTATCCTAATGCCTGTATCCTACGCAAAGACTTTATTCAATATCCTCAAGAGGTTGATGTTAGTTATCGTGCTGGAGCAGATATGGTGCTGCTAATTGTAGCGATGTTTATCAATGAAGATGGGGGATTTTCTCATTTTAAAATGATTTATGAGGAATGTTTAAAAGTTGGGATTACACCACTTATTGAAGTGCATACTCAAGCTGAAATTGACTTTATTGCGCCACTTCAAGCACCACTTATAGGCATTAATTCGCGCAGTCTTCACACCTTTGAGATTAATATTCCTGCAGCCTGTGCACTTAAAAATGCACTTTCTCATAGTAAAATCATCTTTGAATCCGGTATAGATTCTCCTTACTCTGCTTTTATAACAGGCTCTTTAGACTTTGATGGACTACTTTGCGGAAGTTATCTTGTCTCACATAAAAATCCAACTACTGCTTTGCAATCTCTCAAACACGCTTTCACACTTGGCAAAACACAAAAACCTCGCTTTTATCGCCAAATATTTGAATCCCTAAGTGCGCACTCCCCACAATCTAGACCTCTACTTAAAATATGTGGCATTACAAATCTTGATGATGCACTTATGGTAGGGCAAGAAAAAATAGATATGCTCGGTTTTATTCTTGTTAAACACAGCCCACGATACATAGAATCTAAGCAGATTAAAGACATTGCTAAAGCCTTGCAAAAACTCTATCCACATATTTTACGCATAGCCGTAATAAATGATGATAAACAAGCACTCAATGAGGCAAAATCTCTTTATCAGCAAGGCTACATTGATGCAATTCAACTTCACGCATTGAATCTCCTCACACCTGATATATTTGCTAAGAGCGACCTTAAAGAGGCACTTTTTTGTTTTTATCCTGTGCAAAATATTGCTCACATAGAGGATTTTACACCATATTATGAGGGTATATTTTGTCTTGTAGATTCCAAAAGTGCGCAAGGGGGTGGTTCTGGGCAAAGTATCAATAAAGATGTTTTGCGCTCGTTACAGGAGAGATACTTGTGTATCGCAGGAGGAATCAATCCACACAATATTGGAGATTTTTTAGCTCTTAAGCCCACTTTGCTTGATATTAATTCTGGTATAGAAAAAGAAGTAGGAAAAAAAGATATTCACAAACTCCGTGCTTTACTTGACAATCTAAAAAATGCAATAAAATCCACAAAGGAGCAAAAATGAAAAAAATACTTGTAACCTTAATTTTTAGCCTATGGAGCATTTGTGTTTTTGCAACTGCTAAAGAGCTTAATCTCATTATGGCGGGCGATGCCTTGCTTCATTCCACTGTATATAAAGATGCCAAACAAGAAGATGGAAGTTATGATTTTAGTTCTATGCTCACCGCATTAAAGCCTGTGGTAGAAAAATATGATTTGGCATTTTATAATCAAGAGACGATTCTAGGGGGTGTAAAGCTTGGTTTAAGCACTTACCCAAACTTTAACTCACCTCAAGAATTTGGCGATAATATGCTTTCTCTAGGTTTTAATCTCATCTCTCTTGCTAATAACCATACACTTGATAGGGGAGAAAGGGCTGTGCGTTCTTCTTTAGCTTATTGGGAGGAAAAACCTGTCCTTACTGCTGGAAGTTATAACTCATTTTTAGAACGCAATACACCAAAGATTGAGCAAAAAAATGGTATTAAATATGCACTTTTGGCTTATACTTATGGCACAAATGGCATTCCTCTACCAAAGGGCAAGGAATATCTAGTAAATGTATATACAAAGGCTATGCTTGAAAAAGATATAAAAGCTATTCGCTCGCAAGTGGATTTTCTTATGGTATCAATGCACTGGGGTATTGAATACGATTTTATTCCCTCTAAAGAACAACGTGATTTGGCAAAGTTTCTAGCAGATTTGGGTGTGGATTTGATAATCGGCACACACCCACACGTAGTACAGCCTGCAGAATGGATAGGTAATACTTTAGTATATTATTCACTTGGCAACCTTATCTCTGGGCAAAGAGGCACAAATAAACGTATTGGTATGCTAGGAAGCGTGCATATCACAAAGATTCAAGATGGCAAAGTTAAACTTTCAAATCCACGTGCAGAGCTTATCTACAATTACTATAATCCACATTTTAAAGATTTTAAACTAATGTGGTTTGACGAACTCAACAACACGATTTTGCCTAATTATAAAGAAATCTATAAACAATATACCCATATTATCACGCAAGGCAAACAAGATATTCAACTTGGTTTATAAATAAAGCACATTTATAGAATCTAACGTTGCTCTTTAAACTGAATAGGTTGATGACATTCTTGACAATTAGTAGGGTGAGAGGAATTTTTGATAAAAAGGTGCATAGATTCTGTGAGTTTATGCTCTTTACCTGGACACGCACAAGTGTAATAATAATATTTCACCTCACAAGTTGCATTTTGTTGTTCTTCACGATATTTTTCATAGCACATATCTTCTTGTAAAATATGCGTTAAAAGCCAATCTTTTGCGATTGTAGCAATCATTTCTTTAAGCACATCTACGGAATGCACATTTTTTACCATACCTGCCATATCATTGACAATTTGACGATGTATTTTTTTATGTTCTTCTAATTGAGGGAAACCGATTGCCTTCATATATTCCTCTTCATCTTTAAAATGCGTTTTCATATAATCAAAAAACTCAATAAGAATATTTTTCACATCACTTGCTAAACTTTTATTATTATTCGCAATATTATACGCTCTATGAGCAAGAGCAAAAAGCTTCTGGTGCTGTTCATCAATAATCTGATGATGAACGCTAAAATCATCACTCCATTCTGGCAACATAAATCCCCCTCTCTTTTAATTTACTCTACTCCAATATATGTTGAAATGCAATCGTGCAATGACACTCTTTACAATGGATACCTGATTTGCTGTTTTTGACAAAAGTATGGATTGCTTCTGTGAGTTTATGCTCTTTACCTGGACACGCACAAGTGTAAATATAGAATCTTTGAGGTTGAGTAACTGGGCTATTTCTTTGTGCCTTTCTACGATATTTTTCAATCCGCATATCTTCTTGTAAAATATGCGTTAAAAGCCAATCTTTTGCGATTGTAGCAATCATTTCTTTAAGCACATCTACGGAATGCACATTTTTTACCATACCTGCCATATCATTGACAATTTGACGATGTATTTTTTTATGTTCTTCTAATTGAGGGAAACCGATTGCCTTCATATATTCCTCTTCATCTTTAAAATGCGTTTTCATATAATCAAAAAACTCAATAAGAATATTTTT
>NZ_JRMS02000029.1:0-1423 GCF_000762925.2 Helicobacter sp. MIT 03-1614 | reverse complement strand
TCCCATTATCTCATCTATGTATGGGAGCATACCAAATCTATCAGGCTTTATGCTCTTAGCTAGGGCTGTGAGCTGTTGTTGGCGTAAGGGGTTTTTACGCAATCCTAATTGTTGGTTGCCTATGATATTGTTTCCATATCTCTCATAATTCCTTAATCCCGTAAAATTAGTAGTAGTTGCATCAAGCTGCATTTTTAAGATAAGAGCCTGTATATGTCGTGCTTGAAAGCCCATATTATCTCTTGAAAGATACTTTGGATTCCCTAGTATCCCTGCAGCTATGCCCCATTCTTGTATATGTAAGTAGGACTTTAAAGTCTCTTTATTCCTATCTACTTGATAAAAGATATCTTCATAATCTTTATTTATTACTCTACCCTTTTCATCTACTCCACCAATAGCATCAAAGGGTATATCTATGACTGCACTTCTTAATCCACTTCTTATCACTAAGTATTGGTATCTCTCTCTTTTAGTTTGTAAAGATTCATAATAGGCTTTTTCTTTTTTAGTCCAAGGAGCTATAGCTTTTTTTATAGGGTCTTTAAGATAGAGATTACGAAAGCTTTGAAATTCTTTAAAATGATTTGGATTTGTTTTAAGGCTTGGGTCTAGGTAGAGGGGGGTGTAGGAATTATAGGGAGAGGAGTCTAAAATGGCATTTGTCTCATTAAGGAGTTTGGTAGCTCTTAATGAATCTTGTTTTAAAAATTCTTCATCTGTTGTAGGAATCTTTTTAACTTCATCATCAAAAATTGTCTGAATATCAAATCTATAATCTTTCAATATCACATTACCATTAGAATCTAGCTCTATATCATTACCAAAAACATCTTTTACTCTCTTAACTACTTTTTGCTTCTCTTGTGTATTCTCTTTATCATTAAATAAAAACATTGTTTCTCCCTTTCTATAATCAATATAATCTTATCCTAACCATAAGCCATCTTCTATAATGATAGTAGTGGCTAGACGACCTATGAGTTTAGGGCGTTTCATTTTTTTGCTACTTTCGCTTGTCCCCACATACAACGCCCTCATATTATTCTGCCCTATAACATTAAGACATTCTAATAATCTCCTTGCTTTGTTTCTATCTTCTTTTCCATTGCTCGTATTAGTGAAATAGTAATTTTTATACTCTGCTAAGATTTCTAAGGCTTCATTATAGGCATCAATGGCTGATTTTTTATCATCTTCTTCTAAAGCCTTAAACTCCTTATACAAATCACTCTCCTCTGGCACTTGGTATTTGCGTATATCATTGAGGGATATATGGCTTGTTGTGTTATGTATGATGAGATTTTGCATTATCTCTTGTATGAGATTTTCTAAAAGGTTGTTAGAATCTTGGCTCAATGCTCTATAATCTCTTGCTATAAAATGATGAGATTGCAAGTCTTTGAGTAAAGAGCCTAAAGTG
>NZ_JRMS02000028.1:0-1456 GCF_000762925.2 Helicobacter sp. MIT 03-1614 | reverse complement strand
TTTAGTCTCACTTTGATTTTTAAAATATTCCTCATTCTCTCGCACTTTGCTTTATTTGATTATCGTCTCTCTCACTTTGATTCCTGATAAAACTATACATTATTTTTGTAGAGAGTTTTCTCCCGTTAAGCTTACCAAAGAGTTTAAGATTTTTGAGTGGGGAATCTAAACAATTACTTAAAGGAGCGAATCGCACTTTGTTTTTGAATCTTATAAGAGCTGGAGCAGAGGTAGAATGGGAGCTTGTGGAACAAGCGGAAAATGCCGCACAATGGTATATTTCATCACAGCTGCAAAGATACAATCTCTATCAAGCATTGCGAAAAAACAAAGATTCTAAACTTTATGATGAAAAATATTCCATAAGTGATGAGCAAAAAGAAGCCTTTGTGCTTTCACTTCCTACAACCAAAATCCTACAAGAACTTTGTGCGATTCTTAGGTCTGCCTATTATACAGATGGCACGGTGCAAATAAGGGCTTTGCAAAGTCTCGTGCAAGAATCCGAACTTGATGAGTGGATTTTGCCTCAATATGAGGAACTTTTCATAGGTGGGGAAGCTACCAATTATGATTGGCAATTACTTTCTTATGAGAGGGTGCAAAATCAGCAAAACTATGATGAAGCCTATAATGCAACCATAGAAAAACTTAAAAAATCTCTACAATCTGGAGAGCAGACACTCTTTTATGAAGATATTTTAAAATATGAAGATTCTCTAAAAAATAGGGTAGATTCTCAAATACTACACAAAAGAGGCAAAGCAAAAAGACAAATGGGTAATAAAGAGGTAGATAGCACAGACAGAGAGGGTGCTTATGATATGCTTTTTAAGGCAATTATGCTTTCAGATTTTGATTTGTTTGAGGAGGCAATCGCTAATGGAGCAGATGCAAATGGTGTAGTAAGTGCAAAACAAGCGGAGAGCGAACTTGCAAGGGAGCAATATTTGTGTGAAGAGGGTGCAAGTCATTATGCTATGGCGGTTGGCAAGATTTTAGATTGCATAGCACTTGATGATGAGGATTTGAGTGAGGAATCTTTGAAAGAAGAATGTGAGGAAAGCTTTAAGATTGTCTATGCAATGAGGGATTTAAAGCCAAGTGAAGAGGCATTAGAATTCACAAAAGAAATGCTGCGAGATACACACGATGACTGGTGGTATGAAGCTTACAAAGAAGCTGATGAGTTTGGCTATGAGGGCGATTTAGATGATGAGGAGGCACTGCATACTTGGCTAAGAAATCATAAGCCTTTAACATACTTTGAAGTGCTAGGCAAAGAGCTAGGTTTGGATTTGGAATTAAGCTGGGAGTAAGCCTTGAGAGAATCAAGGCTTAAAAATTAAACTTACAAAAAAGGAGACACAATGAAAACACTAGAGGAACTCAAAGCTATCTTTAGAGAAAGTGGGGACGACATAAGAGATAAGTTTTGGGAGCTTATCAAATCAAA
>NZ_JRMS02000027.1:0-1659 GCF_000762925.2 Helicobacter sp. MIT 03-1614 | reverse complement strand
TAAAAAACAATTAAATTTTTTTCATCATAGCCGATTTGTATTACAGCCAAAGGCAAGGACGCCTAAGGAAAATTTTAAAAAGGAGTTACCATGGCTTTTCAAGTCAATACTAACGTTAACGCACTTAATGCGCACGCACAATCTACCTTTACTCAATACAACCTTAAAAACTCTATGGAGAAATTGAGTTCTGGTCTTCGCATTAACAAGGCAGCAGATGATGCTTCAGGTATGGCAATTGCAGATAGTTTGCGCTCTCAAGCAAGTGCGCTAGGACAAGCAATAAGAAATACAAATGATGGTATGGGAATTATTCAAATTGCAGATAAGGCAATGGACGAACAACTTAAGATTCTTGATACAATCAAATCTAAAGCCGTTCAAGCAGCTCAAGATGGACAATCTACACAATCTCGTTCAATGATTCAAATGGACATTATCCGTTTGATTGAAGGTTTGGATAGTATAGGTAATAATACTACTTATAATGGTATGGCTCTTCTTTCTGGTGCTTTTACTAACAAAGAGTTCCAAGTAGGTGCATATTCTAACCAATCTATTAAAACATCTATTGGTTCAACTACATCTGATAAGATTGGACAGGTGCGTATTGAGACAGGTGCTTTAGTTACTGCTTCTGGTGAAGTAACTGTAACATTTAAAAATGTTGATGGGGTTAATGATATTACTTTAGAATCTGTAAAGGTTTCTCACTCTGCAGGAACAGGACTTGGTGTTTTAGCAGAAGTTATTAATAAAAACTCTGATAAAACAGGTGTTCGTGCTCAAGCAAACGCATATACAACTTCAGATGAATCAATTAAATCTGGAAGTTTGGCAAATCTTATGGTTAATGGTGTTTCTATTGGAGATATTATTGGTATTCAAAAAAATGATAGCGATGGACGTTTGGTGCAAGCTTTCAATGCTGCAACAATGCACACAGGTGTTGAAGCCTATACAGATAATCTTGGTCGCTTGATGCTTAGAAGCACAGATGGACGTGGTATTAGTTTGAAGGCTAATGGTGCTGTGCCAGGACAAGGTAATGATGTAGCAATTACTACTGTGAATGGCGGACACGATCTTACTACTGGTGCAAACAACTATGGACGTCTCTCTCTTGTGAGAACTGATGCAAGAGATATTGTTGTCTCTGGTTTGAATATTAGCTCAACAGGATATGATGATGATACAAAAGTAGCTCAAACAACTACAAACCTTCGTGATATGAAAGGTGTATTTAATGAAAATGTTCGTTCTGCTTCAGGTGCAAACTATAATGCTGTTATTGCATCTGGTGGAGCAGACCTTGGTTCTGGTGTAACAAGCTTAAGAGGTGCAATGATATCAATGGATATTGCAGAATCTGCAATGAAAACACTTGATAAAATTAGAGCAGACCTTGGTTCTGTATCTGGACAAATGGTAAGCACAGTAAATAACATCACTATTACTCAAGTGAATGTTAAGGCAGCTGAATCTGGTATTCGTGAAGTGGATTTTGCAGCAGAGAGTTCAGAATTTACAAAACTTAATATTCTTGCTCAATCTGGTAGCTATGCTCTCTCTCAAGCAAATGCAATTCAGCAAAATATTCTTAGGTTACTTAACTAATTGAAGTAACACTTCTTTAAGTCTCCTCTTTTTTTTGGGGGG
>NZ_JRMS02000026.1:0-2032 GCF_000762925.2 Helicobacter sp. MIT 03-1614 | reverse complement strand
ATTAACTCTATCACCTTTACCATCACCAAAGCCCATATTAGAGAAAGTTTGCAGTCTCCTTTTCATATTACTTGTAATGGTTTTATAGAATCCTTTTATGCAGATATATTTTCTGCTACTTTTGCTTCTTTGGGTAAAACAAACTCTCCCTCACACACAATCCAATCTCATACCCAAGATACCGATTTTGCATCATCTGCTCCCCCTTATTCTTTTGCATTAGACCAACCTTTCAATCTCCAGCTATTGCAAGATAATTTTGCTCTATTATATATTTCTAATCCCTATGGCAACACAAACTATCATAGTGCTCTTTCTATCTCTTTAGGTAATACTTCTACCCCTATTAAATCATATAAGGGTATCATTACACATATAGAGTATTTAGGTTCTAAATCTAATGTTTCCTTAGATACAAATAACACAATCAACACTATTGCTGACATAACCAATACTTCTCAACAAAAGACACTCTCTTCCTTAGATATACCTACACCTAAATCTATAAACCATAGACATTTCTTTACCTTTACACTCACTTCTCCTCTCATAAGACTTTCACTCAATAAAGCAAATAGAATTTATACAGATAAAACACCTTTAGACATACTCAAAGATATACTCACTGCTTATACTCCACAATTATGCAAACAAATAGATTTTTCTTCTCTTAGCCAAATTGATAATCCTTTAGAGATTATCACCCAATATGAAGAATCTGATTTAGATTTTATCACACGATTAGCTCATAATAATGGTATATACTTTTATGAAGACAATGATACTTTATATGTATGTCATCACACACCCTATACTCCTATTCCTCTCACTAAAGTCCCTTTTAATCCTAATGTAAAAACACATAATAATCTTAATGAACCCTGTATTTTTGCTCTCACACATTCTCATCATATACACACAAAACAATTTAACTTCTTCAGCAATGATGCAAACAATCCTCAAATAAATACTTATATGTATTCAAAATATATTGACAAACAATCCCCAGACATTGCCACTCATTCTGCATCAAATGATACTTCTCTAGCACAAGAAGATATGAATAATCCTTATAACTATACTGCCTCTATGCAAAGTGTATTTATACCCAATGTGAGTTTTACCTATCAAGCGAATATAAAGTCTCTTTGCTCTAATCAAGCCCAACATACTGCCAATACTCAAGCTCTTATGAACGCTCAAAGCAATATCTATACACTCTGTTTAGCTCAAAGATTATATATAGAATCTAAAAATAAATCTCTTTTAGGAAATAATATTCAAGATAATAAAACACAAGAGTCTATAAATGAATATACTATCATAGCATTAGAGCAAACCCTTATAAACGAATCTATTCTTGCAGATACTTTACCCTCTCATCAACAAGCCAATGATAGCAACATCTCTCGGTTCAAAGATGCTTATAGTAATCTCATTACTCTCTTGCCTTCAAACCTATCTTATATGCCTACACCCAAGCCCAAACCAAACCCTCCATCTCTTATGCAAGGTATAGTTGTAGGAGAAGAGTATATAAAAGCCAAGAATATTAAAGAGGCTAATGCAAGTATCATCAAACAGAGCAACACGCTTTATACAGATAACTTTGGCAGGGTGAAAGTAAGGCTACATGCCTTTATGGCACAAGCTTTACTCACGGATAATGATATACACACAACACCCAATACAAACAATACCAAACATTCAAACAATACTCATTTAGAAGATGATTTATATACTCTTAATACACACACAGCTTTTCTTAGAGTAAGCTCTCCTATTGCAAGTGCAAGTTCAGGTTTTTATCATACTCCAAGAGTTGGAGATGAAGTATTAATAAGTTACTTAAATAATGACATAGATATGCCCATCATTATAGGCAGTCTCTACAATCCAAGTAATCCTGCCTTACCCTCTTTACCCTTAGCCTCTCATCAAACAAGTTTAAGTGCAAGAACTCTTAATAATAGCAGTGCATTGCAAGCAGAGAATACAAACTCTCATCACAATCTCATAGAATCTGGATTCA
>NZ_JRMS02000025.1:0-2142 GCF_000762925.2 Helicobacter sp. MIT 03-1614 | reverse complement strand
CTCAATATGCTCGTAGAAAAAGGAGAATTAGAATCTACTGATGATACCTCTAATGATTGGCAACCCAAACATTATTAAATAAATCTTTAAGGAGTTGTTATGGAGAAAGAAAATAAGATTCGTCGTCAAGAATTTTAGTATGCGAGGAGACAAGGGTGAATAAAAAAGCCTTTATAGAAAGCTTTAGAGATTTTTTATCAAATTTAGAATCCAAGATTTGCCAACCTAATCATCAATGGAAAATCAAAGGTTTTATTGATAGCGATACACACATATTTTCGCTTTCTAACGACACTAAAGTAATTTCTAAAATTTTAGAAATCCATATTTTCCCTTATATCCTAGAATTTGCTAAAACACATCATTTTAATGTTGTTTTACCTTATCATCAAAATTATTATCCTGATTTATCGTTTGTATCCCAAAAAGATTCTACTATTAAATATGCGATTGATTTAAAAACAACTTATCGCAATGAAAATAACCCAAAACTCTGTAATGGCTTTACTTTAGGCTCTCACGGCGAATATTTTAAAAATAGAGAATCAAACAAAAACATACAATTCCCCTACAAAGACTATTTAGGACATTTTTGTTTGGGGGTGATTTATGATAGGGTGAAAATTGATGAATTAAAACGATACAAGCTTGATGATTTGGGCAAGATTCAATCTGTGATTCAAAATTTGACCTTGTTTTTTGTAGAAAAATATAAAATCGCGAGTGATTGTAGCGGAAGTGGCAACACTGCCAATATAGGAAGCATTAAGAATATAGATGATATTTTGAATGAAAAAGGAGTGTTTGCGGATTTAGGAGAGTCTCTATTTGATGATTATTGGATAAACTATGGGAAAATCACTATTACCGATTCTCAAGGCAAAACCAAAAACATCACAAAACTTAGCGAATACCTAACTTATAGAGGTAAAAGTCAATGAATGCGATAGTCTCACCCAAAACCCTTATCCCACCGCTTAAGATTCAAGGGATAAAATCTAAAATTATTCCTCACATAAGAGATATTTTTCAAACTTGGAATAAAAAGGGCATATATTTTGAACCTTTTATGGGCAGTGGTGTTGTTGGGTTTAACCTTGCTCCTAAAAGAGCGATTTTCAGCGACAATAACCCCCATATTATTGCTTTTTATCAAGCGATTCAGCAAGGTGTCATTACAAAAGATTCCGCACGAAAGTATTTGCAATACGAAGGAGATATTTTACAAAAAGTGGGGCAAGAACATTACTTGAAAGTGAGGGAGAGATTTAACCAAACCCATAGTCCTTTTGACTTTTTGTTTCTTAATCGGAGTTGTTTTAATGGTTTAATGCGGTTTAATTCCAAAGGCAGATTCAATGTGCCTTATTGCAAAAAAGACGCTCGATTTTCCGCCGCCTATATCACCAAAATCACTAATCAAATCGATGCGGTAGCTAGACTGATACAGCACAGCGACTATGAATTTAGAATCTGCGATTTTTCTTTGGTTTTGCAAGAAGCAAAGAAAAATGACTTTATCTATTGCGACCCGCCTTATATCGATAGGCATAGCGATTATTTCAATGCGTGGAGCGAAAGCAATGAAAGAGAACTTTACAAAATCCTTAAAAATACGAAAGCTCAATTTCTTCTCTCAACTTGGCATAGCAATGTTTATCGACAAAATCAATATATGAACGAATATTGGAATAATTTTAAATTAAAATTAATTGAACATTTTTATCATTTAGGTGCAAGTGAAGTAAATCGCCATACCATTAAAGAAGCCTTGATACAAAATAAGGTAATGAGTTGAGTTGGATTCAGATTAATTTCAATCCTCCCCTCCCTTTAAATGCTCATCAAACAAGTTTAAGTGCAAGAACTCTTAATAATAGCAGTGCATTGCAAGCAGAGAATACAAACTCTCATCACAATCTCATAGAATCTGGATTTAATGAAATCACGCTTTCAAATCTTAAAGAACAAGAACACATCTATCTTCAAGCACAAAAAGATTATGAAGAACTCATTAAGCATAACTTCACTCAAACCATACATAACAATAAAGAATCTCAAGTAGAGGGAACTTATAATGAAAGGATTAAAAAGATTCATACTCAAACCATAGACTTAGCAAAGATTGTAAGTATTGGAGGA
>NZ_JRMS02000042.1:0-405 GCF_000762925.2 Helicobacter sp. MIT 03-1614 | reverse complement strand
ATCTCCCTTAGCAGTAATAGAAGTGTCTCCTACTTGGTGAAGGATTTGGTTACCAGCATTAACACTATAATTGGTTTGAATCTCTGAATTTGAAGAATCAGCCTCAAGACTTAAATTTTCATTTGTTGTTAAACTCATTGCTTTAGAAGATTTTAATATCGTTTTTTCATTGCTTACGAGAGTATAGTTTTGTGTGGTATTTATATCCATATCTCCCTCTACATTTTGCATCAAAGATTTTTCTATATGTGTTTGCACTTCTCCTTTAATCTTTTGGTGTTTATCTCCCTCTATCTCTTCTTTTACATTCCCCCCTATCTCCACCTCCTTATCCTCTCCTACATATTCACTACTCTTCTTTGCAATCCTTACTTTGTTATCTACTCCTACATTTAAAGTATGGCT
>NZ_JRMS02000024.1:0-3258 GCF_000762925.2 Helicobacter sp. MIT 03-1614 | reverse complement strand
ATTGGAGGTAATGCTGGTAAAGTCCTCCGCATTTGGAGTGAGCCTTTTAAGACACAAGGGGAAGCACAAGCATTTATATCATCATCAGAATCTATACACTTGGGCACAAGCAAGAATGAATATGCAAGCGATGATAGAGACACTGATGATGTTCTAAGTGCTTTGAAGCAAGATTCTCACATACATTCGCACGAAATGCGAATCCACACTTGCAAAAATCCTTTAAGCGCATTTGCCAAATCCACCCAAAAGCAACAACATCTCGCCCTAGAGAAAAAATCCATTATCAAAGAATGGGAAGCATATAAGGCAAAAGGTGTGAATGCAAAAGATTTTATCGCACTGCTGAATGCAGGTGGGCAATACTCTATCACTTTAAGCGAAAATAAGCTCTATGCGTGGCAGAGGGCATATAAGAGAGGCGGACTTGAGCTATTGCTTGATGAGCGAGGCAAAAATAGAAAAGAGCAAAGCAAGATTAAAGAGCTTGGATTAGAGGAGCTCACAAATAAGCTTATTTTGGCAAGTCGTGGCAGGGTGAATATCTCCTCATTACATAGAATGCTGCATATTCATCTTGATAGTGTGGGCAAGGCGGATTTGGCAGATTTTTTAGCAAAGCGCGATGAAGTGATAAGCTATTGTGTGCTTGAGCGATATGTCAAGGCTTACTTAAAAGCCCACCCCATAGAAGCAAAAATTATTTATCGTGGCGAAGATGCGGCAGTGGGGAATTTCCTCCCTGCACTTGGACAGAGTAATTGGGCGGCGGATTCTATTAATCAAATCGTGGAGATTGATGGCACAAGCATTGATGCGATTATTGATACAAGCGAAATAGCGCACGCTCTAGGGCTTAAAGTAGAGAACATAGAATCTTGGCAAAAGCGATTTGTGCTTATTTCACTCATTGATACTTATAGTGGCGTGTGTAGCTTCCATATAAGCGATACCGAAAATGCGCTAGGTGTATCCCGCGCCATTGCAAAATACATCACTACCTATGGCAAACCTAAGCGCATTAAAAGCGACAACGGCAGCGCATTTGTGAGTAAATATATCAAAGAAGTGCTTATGCGCCTTGATATAGAGCATATCAAAGCTAAAGCGTATGCTGGGTGGTGTAAGCCCTATGTGGAGCGAAACTTCGCTCGCTTGCAAAATCACCTTATGGAATGGATTAAAGGCTATATCGGGCATAGTGTGAGCCAAAGACAAGCCATTGAGTTTTTCTTCTCTCGCGCACAGAGGCGACTTAAAAGAGGGCAAAAAAGCAATCAAACCAATCTTCACACGCTTAAAGAGCTAGGGCAGATGATAGATGCCTACACGCATTCTTTGATGAATAATGCGTATTTGCAGAGATTAGATTCTACACCCGCAGAGGCATATAACGCGCGTGTAAATGAGGCAGTGAGAATCCACGAATATGAGCTTTGCTCTAAGCTTTCTCCGCTTGAGAGGCGCGCTGTGAATAAAAAAGGTATCGCTTATGGTGGGCTGTGGTATCAAAGTGCTGCTATGTTCGCGCATACAAGCGTATTTGTGGCAGCAAATATCAATAACACCAAAGAGCTTTTTATGTATGACGAGCAGCACCGCTTCATCGGCGTAGCGTCAAATCTTGATAGTGAGGAGATGAGTGCGGAAATGGCGCGGAATGCGCAAAAAATCTTTTATAAAGAGCTTAAAGCGCGCAAGGGCAAAATGCAAGAGGCACGCGCAGAAGTCGAGGCACAATTCCCACAAATGCTTTTACAAGCGTACAAGAAAATGCCAAAAACGCATATGCCCACACTCAAAGCCATTAATGATAGCAATCTCTATCAAGCAAAGCTCTTAGATGAGGCGCGTAAAAATGCGGTGGGCGCTGAAATTTTAGATACCACAAAGGAGGTAAAAAATGAAACACAAACAAAAAATATAAAAGATGTGAGCTGGGAAGCAGCGGTATTGAAAAAGGCAAAATAAAAGCGTTGGCTTTTTTGCAGGTGTTGCAAGTGTGGATTAGCACTTCCTAATAAGCCCTAACCTTAGAAAACGAGTTGATGAATGCGAAGCAGTCATAACTCAAGCTTTAGGCGCAAAAGGTGGCTTTGCTACCTTTTGTAAGATTTTTACAAGTATGGATTAGCACTTCGTGCAAATCACTTGCTACAAAGCAAGAGAGAACCTTAAGAACTCGCTTGCAAGTGTGGATAAGCACAAGTGCGTATGACAACCAAGCATAGCGCGGTTGTAAGCGTATCCTTTAGGCGATACTTTGGGCTTCGCTCAAAGTATCAAGACATTAAATGAATGAAAAGGAAAATTATATGAAAAATGTAGATTTAAATCAAGTGTGTGAGGAGCTAGAGATATTTTTAAAAGTGCAAAATATCTCTCAAGCGGCTTTGGGTAGAGCTATTGGCGTAAGTAGCGCGAGTATCTCTACCTTTCGCAAGGGCGAGTATAAGGGCAATAATAAAGAGCTAGGGCGCAAAATCAAGCTCTACCTTGATGATTATGCAAACAAAAACAAAGGAGGCGCAAAAAAAGAAAATGTGCAAGTCTATGAAAGCCACGATAAGCAAATGGCTGATTTTGTCATCAATGAGGCGGTGAGAGATAAAGAGATTGCTATTATCACAGGTGTGGCAGGAAGCGGAAAAAGCACGATTGCTAAAGACTATGCGCGCTTGCACCCCAATGCGATTTTAATTGAAGCTACACTCCATAGCACTGCTAGAGTGATTTTAGATGAGCTATGCGAGCGCACACATATTAGCGGCGGGAGAAATCTGCACGAAAAAGTGCTCCTTATAGCCAAAGAGCTTAAAAGGCGCGATGTGGTGATTCTCATTGATGAGGCGGAGCATTTGAGTGTGAGGGCGTTAGAGGATTTACGCAGGATTTGGGATTTTAGCTCCTGCCCTCTTATCCTTTTTGGCACGGAGATTCTCTTAAAGAATCTCATAGGTAAAAATGGCGAATTGCGACAGCTCTACTCGCGTATAGGTGGCAAATGGCATTTGAAAGGGCTTAGCGAAGCGGAGACAAATGAGGTCTTTATAAAAGGCATACACGCCTATACAAAGGGCAATTTTCGCTCAAGTGTAAAGCTTTATAAAAGAGCGTGCAGACTTGCAGAACTTCATAATGTCAAACTTGATAAAGACATCATTGCTCAAGCGGTAAGTATGATTATTGTGTAAGGAGGGAGATATGAGCAAGGCTGAATTGTTTAAGCCCTTTTATATTTATGGGCGCAAGGCAAGG
>NZ_JRMS02000023.1:0-5555 GCF_000762925.2 Helicobacter sp. MIT 03-1614 | reverse complement strand
GTGTATAGATTCTGATGATGATATAAATGCTTGTGCTTCCCCTTGTGTCTTAAAAGGCTCACTCCAAATGCGGAGGACTTTACCAGCATTACCTCCAATATGTCCATTTGCATACAATATAGGACAAAATTTACCTATAATTTTACAAATTTTTTTGTCGCATTTTAAATTGCGTTGAATTGTTTTATATAGGGTATCTATTTTAACGCTATGCGCTTTTGCAAACTCCCTGCTACTTACCCATTGTCCCATTTATGCCACCTACGCGACTTTAAAGCCACTTTGCTCTAAGAGTTTTCTTAGCTTTTTTGATTTGCCTCTTATGCCTTTGATTCTACCCTTAGATATATCTTTTATAATGAAATAATCTGCATCACTCAAGCACATCGCCTTGCACCAAGTGCGTAGCTTAATGCCTTTTTGAGACATTTGTTGCATAAGAGAATCTTTTTGCATTTTTACTCCTTTTGTGCTACAATCCAATCTAACCTCCACCAAAAAGGTGAAGGAAGATTGTTTGCATCAAGCTTTTATCTTTATTCTAAGTTTGCCTACTCGGATAAAGACTTGAAGCTTGATTTTCACAACCTTTTTGAACTTGAAACATAACATCTCAAATCTTTCAGGCTGATTTCCCACCCTCCCGACCACTTTTAAGATTTTCTATCTTTATGATATAATTACCTCAAAAGTGATGTAATTATAGGACATTTTCTACCTATTGTCAAGTATTATAGGTAAATTTTGTCAAAAATAAGGATTTTATGATGATTAGGGAATTAAGAGAGGATATGGGATTAAGCCAAATAGAGTTAGCAGAGGCTATCGGTGTTTCAGAACGGACTATGCGTAGATATGAACAGGAAGAAGATTCTATACAGATTGGGACATTAAAAAAAATATTTGATGTGTTAGGTATGTCCAGCAATAACTCTTTTTTTGTCCAGCAAATGTCCAGCAATCCTATAAATGATGTCCAGCATTCTAAGAATGTTACTAAGTCATCTAATGAGTGTTACTTAGTCGAAGAAAACGAAAATGTCTATAAGTCGTCCCTTAGTCAATCTTTCTACACTATCCCTGTCCTTTCTATTAAAGCAAGTGCAGGACGTGGGAATGATATAATGGAGCTTGAAAGCTATGAGAGTGGGGAAGTGATGTGTATAGATAAAGGCTTTTTCAAATCCCCGCCAAATGCAAAGGTGCGTATAATCCAAGTAGATGGTTATTCAATGATACCTATGCTTTTACCCGATAGCTGGGTTATATTTGAGGAATCTGATGTATGGCGTGGCGATGGGCTATATGTGTTAAATTATGATAATGAACTTATGGTAAAGCTTTTGCAGAAGCTGCCAAATGGTAATTTGGAGATTATTAGTGCAAACAAAGACTATAAAAGCTTTGTCATTGAGCGCGATACACAATCAGTTGTGCGTATAGTGGGCAAAGTATTACGTTCTATTTTGTAGGCTTATAATTGTGATTTATGCCTTGAAGTATGTATGGTTTTGTTGAGGATTTTGTCAGTTTTGTCTAAAAAGTGTCAAAAAATATCAAAAGATTTAGTCTCACTTTGATTTTTAAAATATTCCTCATTCTCTCGCACTTTGCTTTATTTGATTAACTTCTCTCTCACTTTGATTCCTGACAAAACTATACACCTTGTTGAGATTTTATCATACGCACAAAATGCTTATTCACATTTACAAAGCAAAGATTTTAAGGTAGATTCTCTAGTCTATATTTTCTCTAAAGAAAATTGAATCTCCTGTATTCTTCATTTAAAATATTTAATTCTTATGCCCCACCCCCTCCGCTTTGGGAGGGGGAATAAAGAGAGAAATTCCACGAGGGAGGATAAAACAAAGTCCCTTCTTTGTGCTAGGGGAAGTTAGAGTGAGGATAGAAAAGCCTTTACCAAAAAAAAAGGGGGGGGGATAAATCCCTTTTGCTTTGCAGGATTACATCTTTT
This sequence comes from Helicobacter sp. MIT 03-1614, assembly GCF_000762925.2. Lineage (NCBI taxonomy): Bacteria > Pseudomonadati > Campylobacterota > Epsilonproteobacteria > Campylobacterales > Helicobacteraceae > Helicobacter > Helicobacter sp. MIT 03-1614. Next base: position 3,580 of record NZ_JRMS02000023.1, on the reverse strand, counting down.
TGCGATAAATAAAGAATCTAAAAATATTTAAGATAAAAATATTTTTTTGAAATACTCAATATCAAGCAAAACTCATTGTTTTTTATAAAACAAAAACAAGACTCTAAGTTTGTCTCCCCACAAGTGAGATATGTCTTCGCTGACATAAAAATTAAATCGCATAAAGTGCCAACCTCTTAAAGCGTCGTAAGGGGGTGAGCGGATAATCTAGCGAATAACAATAAAAAAGTAGGGGAAAGCGAGGCATATATTGCCGAGCTGACTTTGCGCTTATGCTTTAGCACTAGCCTACACTTGCATATTTAAGTCCCTCCTCCTTATAGAAAAATAAAAAAGATATTAGACTAGAGAATCTAACCTTAGAATCTCACTTGATAACCAAATGAAATGCGGTTATAAGTGTATCCTTTAGTCCTCAAGGGCTATCGCCCTTTGCGAGATTAAATCCCTTCGGGATTGAATGGCGCGAAGCAGATTTTATATCTGCAAAGCAAGACCTTTTGCAAGTGTGGATTAGCATTTCGTGCGATTTTATTTTATGCAAGTGAGGATATACCTCACTTGCAGATAAACTAGAAAATCGTTAGTCTAATAGTGCAACCTTATTCTCGCCCGCTTCGTGGCGCGAAGCGTCGGGAAAAAGGTTTAGACTCGCTAGTCTCATATACCTTTACTATTGATTCGCACTTATGCCTATCTACACTTGCAAAGTTGGCTTTATGGGTTTAGATTCTCTCATACGCATTGCAAAATTAAAGCTTTAGCCTCTGTGCTAAAGCAAAAACTAAAATTCCATAAAGTATAATACCGCTTCTTTTTGAGCAAAGCTTAAAGAGAATGCAAAAGGACGTGTAGCTCAGCTGGTAGAGCAACTGACTCTTAATCAGTGGGTCCAGAGTTCGATCCTCTGCGTGTCCACCACTATTGAAAGTTCTTAAGGGGAATTAGAAGGCATTAGAAACCCTTGGTATGCGCACTTTCAAAATATTTTTCCACATATTTTTTACATAGCATTTTTATAGAGCAGCAAAGAAAAAATGGTTACAAAATCGGTAACAAGCAAGGAGGTTTTACAAAATAAGCCAAATTTGTTACCACTTTTTTGATGTAAGTGCCCGTATTGTGTTGATAGAGAGAGCTGGTTAAAAATCTACACAGGGGAAATTATAGAAAGCAAATCATATTGGCTAGAATCTAGCTTATCCCTTTTCACCTCTCCCCATTCTACTATCTGTAATTCCTTACCATTGAAGTATAGAGATAGTGGAGGTTTATAATCTAGTTTGGTATGGGTGGTATAATTTGCTTTATAGGCTGGGGAGCGTAGATAAGCAAAGATAACTAAAGTATAATCTCCCTGTGTGAGGTATTGGAGTTGTTGGGAATAGTTGGGAGGATTGGTGGTTTGAGAGTTTGATGATGATTGTGAATGGTTTGTTTGTGCTTTTGAATTTGGACTTTGAGAGCTTGTTTGATTGCTTCTGTCTGTATTGATGTGTGATGCTTGATGTGATTGTAGGCTTTGCAAATATTCTTTAGGATTAAATGTTATTATATTTCCCTTGTAGGTATCACTTGGGAGTTCATAGTAATGCTCATCTTTTATTAAGCCTGTTTTGTTTGGATTATAATCTTTTGTAGGAAGTATCATATAAGCCCATTTAACCAAATTATAGCCATAATAGATAGCTTCACATTCTAAGGCAGTATCTATCTTTATTGGTTTTTGTATGTTGTTTATTCTCACTTCAAGGATAGAATCTGTATTGTCTATCTTTTCATCAAGTGTTGTAGTTTGCTTAAGATGTAAGATATTCTTATAAGTAATGCCTTCACCTGCTTTAGCTTGTTTTTTTATTTGATTATTTACTGATATTATGCCCACACCTGTTATTTTGTGTATATCATAAGTGGAATAATTTTGAGTCACTAAATCATTACAAGAGAGTATGAGTTTAGTTGTAACATTTTACAATCCTCTCTGCACCTCTTGTGCCTCCGAGTTTGCAATAGGCTTTATTATGGTATGAGATAGATGTTAAAAACCTTTAAATACCCTTGAAAATCAAGCTGTCTCAAGATCCCTCCACAAGAGTTATCATAATCTCCACTTTCTATAAAATCCTCCAATATCTTTTCTCTTACCTTTTTTCCACTACTTAAGAAACTCTTACCTACATCATTCCAATGCTCAAAGACTAGGATAATATTTTTGTAGGCTATGCCATTCCCATCATCATAAGTAAGCCAACCTAAATCTTGCATCCAATCTCTAAAAGCATCGGGATTGCCCACACAATCTTTTGTGTGAAATAAAAAAGCATTTTGCATAATATCCATATAATCAATATAATAATCTTTTATATCTTTACCATTTATTTTGACATAAAAAGTATATTTATCTTCTTTTAGATTCTGTGGTATCTCACTTTCATTTTGTATGGTGTAGATTCCGTATTGCATATTGTATTTAAAATTTTTTGATTCTTTATCTAAATACATTGTCTCCTCCTTTATTTTGGTATCAAATGTATGAAATCATAATAATGATTGGGTGTATAGTAGATATAGTCATACAACACATTACCATCTTTATTGTGTCCTGTTACAATCCTCTCTGTACCTCTACCATTTTTACTGCTTGCTATACTTATATCGTGTTCCCTATAAAAGATAGGATTACCTTTAGAATCTTTGGTAGGGAGTTGTGCTATTTCATTTTTCCACTTTCTACCAGCTTCAAGCCTTTCATTTGGCTCTCCTCTACTTCTTTTCCAATTCTTCCTTACTCTCTCCTCATATCTAACCCTTACATTATGCGACATTGCACCAATGCTTTGTTTTGGATATTTAGGTTTAGCTACTCTATTAATAGAGCGAGCAATATATCGAATGATTTTATGCTCATACTGTTGAATAGTTGTTTTGTTTTGTATGCTTCTCATTCTTAGGGCTCTTTTTGTGATAAAACCACTTATGTTATATATAATCCTTGCACCTTTTACTGCAGGAATTAATGCAATAATGCCAATAACCACATCTTGCCAAGTAAATGATGAGGAATCTGAAGTATTTATTGTAGAAGCATCGCTTTCACTTTTAATAATGTGGGTTATTATAGCATAACGATATACTTTTTTCTCCACATCCACACTAACATCACTTTTGGCACCCTCTATATAAGCAAAAAATCTTATCTGCTTATCTTGCCACTCTTCTTTGAAGGCTATTTGTATTTCTTCTCCTAAGAGATAATCTTGTGATTGTGCATTATTAATATTAGAATCTTGATTTGCATTGTTTAGTATTTGTGTAATTTTTGTATCTATTTTATTAATATTTTCAGATTTTGTTATAGAATCTTCTTTATAAACTCTTTTAAATTCTTTAAGGTGTGTTATAGGTATAGTAGAGTTTTGAGTAAGTTCTGTAAGCTTAAAATCAATATCTTCATCTTTATCAAATACTATATATCCCCACCTCGTCTCTTTCTTTTGCTCTTGATAAATGCGTTTTTGTTCATTGCTTTGTTTTTCTTTGTTTGGGATATTATCTTGGTTATAGTAGGCTTTGAGGTGGA
>NZ_JRMS02000022.1:0-5689 GCF_000762925.2 Helicobacter sp. MIT 03-1614 | reverse complement strand
ATAATACTTCAACTTTAGTCATAGAATCTAATACAAATTTGCTAGAATATCAAGGTAACACAGCAGATACTTTAATGAGTGGATTAAGTGGAGTGTTTGGGGCAATGGCAACATTAGCAGAGAAATATGGGGTAGATAAATCACTCAAAGAATCAACTAAAGGACTTGGAACTAAAGGCAGAATCTTGGCTATTATTTCAAGCACGAAGTGTTAATGGAGCAAGAATATGAATGAAAAACAAGATATAAGAGTTGATGAGTTTGGAGAGGAGATTCTGTATGAGATAAGGCATAATGTGTTTATATTGGATTGGATTTCTTATATATTAATTTTTTTAGTTTCTCTATTCATTCTTATAGCATTCCCAATAATGATAAGTAAAATATTCGCAGACGAAAATCCTATTCTTGTATTGATTGCTGTATTTTATAGCCCAAAGTCTTGGTTGATATTTTTGCTCTATATTGCCATTTTCTATTCAGTTATAGATGCGTATCGCCAAGCATTTTACTATCGCAAAAACAAAATCTATATTACCAATCAAGGCATAGGTTTTGAGTGTAGGCATTGGTTTAGAATGCAAAAGGGATTCTTTAAGTTTGGGGAAGTGGGATTAGTCAAATACTATACTCCAAGACCATTTTTAGAAAGGTCTAATTGTTTTGTTTATTATTTTTTGAACTACCAAGCACCGAGTAAAAATTATAAGTATTTCAATTTGATTTTTATGCCTAAGCATTATCATAAAGTATTTTTATGCGATGAATATATAACAAATCAAGAACGAGAAAAACTACTCAACTCCATTCGTCAAAAGACTAAAGAAGCTTTAGAATCTCAAGGCATAACAATCAGTGATGCAGAATTAAAAGATAAAATAAAAGATTTAGGCTATAAGGACATCTAATGCCACAAGATTCTATACGCAATATCCAATTATCCCCAAGTGTAGTATATGGCGATGAAAACTTCCCTCAAAAAGAATATAGAAGATTAAAAGCCTTACTTGATAAAGGACAAAGAGAACAAGTTATTAATGACTTAAAAGTTCGTTATCAAAAGGATAGAGATTTAGCTTATGAATTAGCCCATAGATTAGAGATTGATTTAGCAAAAGAACTCAATGTTATTCATTATGACAATCTTAAAGATAAAAATGCTTCTTATATTATCATTGCAGATTATAATACGCAAACTCAAGAATTATCTCTAAGCTTAGAATCTGAAATCTTTAATACTTTACTTGATACAATCCATTATTATTCACAATACAAAGGCAATTTTGCAGATACACTAATGAGTGGAATAAGTGGAGTGTTTGGGGCAATGGAAGAGGGAGCAAAGCAGGTTGCAAAACTAGCAATAGAGCAAGGATTTTCAAAGAAAATAAAAGCACTTAAATATGTCTTTAAAGTAGAGGGTATTTCTGTATCTGCTACTTATAATTATGGGAACAATGATGGAGATATAGTTAAAACAGGTGCAGGATTAGTGATTGAAATGTTACTTGCCTCTGGAATCTCTCTTATCCTTGCCTCAACCTTAGGCTTAACTTCAGCTCCTGCTTTAATTGTTATTGGTGGAATTTCTGCACTTATCGCAGGTATTTTAATGAACACCCAAACAGGCAAAGACTTTATAAATTTCCTTGCTGATGATGTTCTTAAACCCCTCATAGACTCCCTTGAATCCAAACTCCAATCTTTCTTTTCTATGTTTGATTCTAATCCTTTAGAATATGAATTAGTGCCAAATCCTACTTTAGAATCCAAAGACTACCAATCCCTTATAGAACTTCTCTTAAACAAAAACTCTAATGCCCTTGATATAGATACACTTCTCCATACTTTTCCAAACTACCTTGCTTATCCTACCCACTCTTATTCCACTAAAGATTCCACAAACTCTTCTCTTGCTCTCTCTACTCCAAAAGATGCTCTCCCTATACACATCAAAGCCCAATGCTTTAATCATAAAAAAGAAGCTTTAAGTAATAGAGAGATTTATGTGTATTCTCCAAACTTTTATTCTTTTGTAGATAGGGCTAAAAGTGATGAAAATGGCTTTATAGAATTTCATAATGCTTATGTCAGCTCTAAGATGACTAATTCAGATTTGTATTTTGTATTAAATAGGTATGGTTTAGATGAAGAACAAAAAGACTTTCATATCAAAATCTCTCCTTCTAAAACTATCCAACCAAAGGATAAACAAGTAGGAGAACTTTTAGAGCAAAGATTAAGCTTTGAGAAAAACATTCCTAAAGCTATCACTCTCAATGACAATATAAAGCCCAATATTAAAGTTAATGCCATAGAGTATATACCACAAGAATACAATCACAATTCTTTTAATTCACCTTTAGAACATCATCTTATAGAATCTATCACACTTCAAGCCCATTATGTTCTTAAAGATTCTCACAAGAAAAATATACAAGGTGATGAACAAAGTCTTCTTAAGGAATCTATACAAAGATATAAACATAAAACTAAATGGGGATACATTGTATTTGATAGAGATGAAGAGATAGAGCAAACATTAAAGCAAGTCAATAAGACACAACCTCTGATTTATTCTAAGAGATTTAAAGAATTAGAAAATATTAAAGGGGAAATAGTCAATATTCCTTTCAAAGAAGAATGGGAGAATAAGCAAATAAGATTCTTTGCTTATTTATGGAGAGCAAATAGAGATGTGGGGTGGGATTATGAATATACAATAGAAAAATTAAGAATGGAATTACATTTGATTGAAGCAGAGGCGGCAAATTTTGCAAGGCAATTTATAAAAGATGCTAATATTAGACAATCGTATAAGCAGGGCATAAAGGAAATGTCAAATAAATTCTTACAAGAAGTAGAAAAGGAAAACGATAAATCAAGACGCAATATTTTGGCTGAGAGATTAGCAAGAGAAGCCAATATATTCCGCAATCAGACTATGAATGATATGCGTAAAAAAAGCACACATCTTGGTAAAAGTATAGCAGAAGTTATGAAAAAAGATGGTAGGACTTTTGATGAAATGGTAGAGAAAAAAATCAAGGATTTAAAATACAATAAGCCTTTTGAACAACTTACGAGTAAAGAACAAATGGAGGTTTATAAGGAGATTATTAAATCTTCAGGCAAAGATAATAAAAAAGTAAGCTCCATAACCACAGGATTTAAATATTTTGGAAGATTTTTGGTTATAGTTTCTTTTGGAGCATTTGCTTACGATATTTATCTAGCTGAAAATAAAGCTAAGGCTACTATATCAGGTGGAGCAGTATTTGGGGGCGGACTACTTGGGGGAAGTGCAGGAGGTGCAGTTGGCTATGCTGTTTGTCCTTTTACAGGCTGGTTTTTTGTTGGTTGTATAATGGGAATGTCTGGAGTTGGAGCTTATTTTGGGGCTGAAGTCGGAGATTTTATTGTTAATGATTATTTTAGCAAAGAAGTAGATAGTTTTTTAAAGGAACACAATCTTGATTAGTCTGACGCAACAAGAATTAGAAATTTGCTATATTTTAAGTGAAATATTCAATGTTAATATCTCCTATGAGGATATATTGTGGGATATACAACAAGACACAGAAAGGTATCAAAAAGATAAAGAGCTGTATCATAAATATGCTTATTTGAGTGGTAAGGAGGAATGTTTTGCTATTTTTAGGGTAAAAAGAAAATATAAAGAGGTAAAAAAGCAAATTTTATCCATAAAAAGCGACTTTACTCAAAAAGATTTAGAAAGATTATTTTATATCACAGGTTCATATTGTTTAAAAAATAGAATGGTGATTGATGATGATGATTGGGTAATTGAAGAAGGCTGGAATAAGATAGAGTTTATGGAAAATATCACAAAAATAAAGGAAGTATCATTTTTCCGAAAAAAATATATCAATTTTAGAGTAAAAAATCATTATAAAATTTTATGTTTTGTGTTTGGTTTTACGCATTATTGCTTTGAAGAGCAAAAGAGTATATTTAAAAAGCACAGCTCTATACATTTGCACAGCTCTACAATTATTCTTATTGTATATATTTTTGCTATTGTTGGTAACATTATCTTCATATCTATAGCTAAACATTTTATTGGTGATGATGTATTCCTTATATTTCTTATATTTATTGCTTTTATTGTTGTTATGGCTTTGATGAGATATTTTAGAGGTATATAGCTATGAATAAACAAACCAATACGATAACTAAAATCAAAAAAGAAGATGGAACATTTATAATCAAAATCTTAGAATGGTTTGAAAAATGATAAAATCCTATATGCAAAACTTTAGCATTAAGCATTATAAAATGATAGATTCTAAAACTCATCGTCTCTTTGGGGCTTGGCGTAATCACAAGGCTTTAAGAAATACAAACACAAGCCTTATGGATATATATCGCATCGCTTATCCCAATGCAAATAGGGCAGATGTTTTGGAGTTGATAGAATTTAGTCTTTATAATCAGCTACTTTATGAATGGCACGAGGTTGATGAAGTATTGATGAGTGAATGGCTAAATGACTATGAAAAGGAATATTTGCATATTATACAAGAGGCATTTTTAAAGCAACACATAGAGTTTGGCTCAAGTCTTGATGAGGCGATAGATTCTCTCTATAATCTCTCTAATTATAAGCAATCTTGCAAGGAAGCTTGGGAGTATTTTAAGGAAAACTTTATCAATAATGAACGATATTTTGCGTGGGAAGTGAAATGTGATGTAAAACTTACCAAAGAGAGTTTTTGGGATAATCCTAAGTGTTGGAGCAGATATAATGTGTGGGTGGATATTACGCCCAAAGGCACAAAATACTTTAATGAAATCCTAGCCCCTAGATTCTATAACAAATACAAAGACTTAAGTGTTGAAATAGATTCAAAAGGAAATATTATAAGGTGGATAGGAAAGATTAATAGATGAGTGCTTCAAACATATCTCACTCTTATGTCAATACTCTAACCCTTTTACCTCTCCCCTTTAGCTATACTCCCTCTTTAAAGAGTAAGCCTAAAGCTCCAAATAGCACTCTAGGAATTGTGATTGGAGAAGATGAGGATATAGAGGGACAAAGAAATACTATTCATACAGATAACTTTGGCAGGGTGAAAGTAAGAATGAATTGCTTTGCTAATCAAGAAGTTATAGATAATGCAAGAACTAAAGAACAAAGAAATGCTCAAGGAAATAATGCAGAGAATAACCATTACAATACAAACAATACTCAAGCAAATCACCCTCTCACACAAGAAAATCATACAACAAACAATGATGTGGATAGTAACAATTCACAAACAAAAGCCTATTCTTATCATTACTCTCCTTATCTTAGAGTAAGCTCTCCTATTGCAAGTGCAAGTTCAGGTTTTTATCATACTCCAAGAGTAGGAGATGAAGTGATTGTGAGTTTCTTTGATGAGGATATAGATAAGCCTTATATCAGTGGAAGCTTATATAACCAAAGTAATCCTGCCTTACCTCCCCTCCCTTTAAATGCTCATCAAACAAGTTTAAGTGCAAGAACTCTTAATAATAGCAGTGCATTGCAAGCAGAGAATACAAACTCTCATCACAATCTCATAGAATCTGGATTCAATGAAATCACGCTCTCTAATCTCAAAGAACAAGAACACATCTATCTTCAAGCACAAAAAGATTATGAAGAACTCATTAAGCATAACTTTCTCCAAACCATACA